>JAUXST010000874.1 GCA_030679805.1 Reyranella sp.
CGTCACGACGACCGATGTGCCGCCAAGCCACGGTACGGTCAGCGGGACGACGAGGTTGTTGTCGCGGGCAGCCTCCCATAGAGTTCCACGCCGGCAGGCCCGCCACTGGCGCTCGACGTAGTATTCGTCGGCAAAGCCCCAGCCCGGGCATGGACCTAGCTTTGGCGCCCCGGGCGTCCACCAAGCGGCATATATCGCGCCCAGCTTCGGCGCGCGCACGATCAGCCAGCGACCGAAATTGTCCAGGTGATAGCCCGCGCCCGAGCGAATCCACGCCCACGCGCTGGCGACGCTAATCGGACGGCGAGCGGCGGTCATGAGAAAAGTCTAAGCCCTCGAAATGCGGTGTTCGGCTAACGCACCCACTGGCGAGCGTCAAGCATGCCCGCAAGTTGCCATAGTCCCAGGATATCTCGCACCACGTCCGTTGCAGCATTGCTGCGACGGAATATACTATCTGTCCCTCCTGTCACCTCATCGGTCAAATGTCCGCGTTGTTCCTCCGCGCCCTCTTCGCGATCCTCCTGGCTCTTTCTCCCGCACTTGCCTCCGCTCAGGGCTCGCGCGTGGTGGCGCGCGTCAATGACGACGCCATTACCGACTTCGACCTCTCCCAGCGCATCCAGTTCGCGATCAAGACCATCGGCCTGACGGACAGCCCTGACCTCCGGCAGCGCATGGCGGCCCAGGTCCTTCGTCAGATGATCGACGAGAGGCTGCAAATCCAGAATGCCAAGCGCCTCGGCCTGGGTGCCAGCGAGGCCGAGGTCCAGCAGCGCCTCAGCGAGATCGAGCGCGGGGCGGGCCTGAGCCCGGGCCAGTTCAAGCTCTTTCTGCAGAGTATCGGCGTCCCCTACGATATCGCCGCCCAACAGTTCGAGGCACAGATAGCCTGGACCAAGATCGTGCGCCGCAAGGTGCGACCGCAAGTCGACGTCTCCGAAGTCGAAATCGACGATGCCTTGAGCCGAATGCGGTCGAACGTCGGCAAGACCGAGTCTCGCGTGGCGGAGATCTTCGTGCCGGTCGACAAGGCGGAAGGTGTCGACGAGGCCAAGCGCGCCACTGAACGCATCCTCGATCAGCTGAAACGCGGCGCCCCATTCGCAGCCATCGCCCAGCAGTTCTCGCAGGGAACTTCGGCCCAGACCGGCGGCGATCTGGGCTGGATTCTGCCCGGTTCACTCGATCCAGCTCTCGACACCGCCATCGAGAAGCTTCAGCCCCGGCAGTATTCCGAGCCCGTCCGTAGCGCCGCCGGCTGGCATATTCTCTACGTCGTCGAACGCCGGCAGTTCGCCTCGACGCGAAACGACGACATCCGGCTGAACCTCGTCCAGATGACCCTCTCGCTGCCCGTGAACGCCTCGCCCGAGGAAACCAACAGGGCATCGTCGGAAGCGACGAAGGCGGTGTTGGCAGTCAAGCAATGCAGGGACCTGCATGCCCAGGCGCGCCAGCTCAAGGGCGCGACCTCGGGAGATCTGCAGGGCGTTCGGGCAGGCGACCTCGCTGCCAACCGCCAGAGGTACGAAGAAATTCCAAAACTGCAGATCGGTGGCACCGCCGGGCCATTCCGGGTCGCCGAGGGCCTGCAGGTCGTCTCCCTCTGCAGCCGGTCGGGCGGCGACGGTCTGCCGACCCGCGATGCCATCTCGCAGCAGATCCTCATCCAGAAGTTGGAGGCTGCGGCCCGTCGCTATCTGCGCGACCTGCGGCGGGTGGCGACCGTCGACGTCAAGTCCAAGCCATGACCCTGCTGCCACCGCTCGCCATCACGATGGGCGAGCCGGCAGGGATCGGCGGCGAACTCAGCCTCAAGGCGTGGCTGGCGAAAAGGCACGCGGACCGGCCGTTCTTTGTCCTGGACGACGCGGCGCGGCTCACAAGCCTCGCCCGCGACCTGGGTCTCGATGTACCTGTATGCGAAATCTCCCGACCAGCCGAAGCCAGGCAATGCTTCTCGACGGCACTGCCGGTACTTGCCGTCCAACTGCGCGCACCGGCGACGCCTGGACGTCCCGATCCCGTCAACGCCCCCGCCACGCTGGAAGCCATCGAACGGGCCGCAGGCCTTGCCCTCGCGGGCGACGTCGCCGGCATGGTGACCAACCCCATTCAGAAGAAAACGCTTCAGGACGCCGGATTCCGCCATCCCGGACACACCGAATTCCTGGCCGAACTGGCGTCCCGTGCCATGGGCAAGTCGGTCGAGGTCGCGATGATGCTCGCCTGCCCGGGCCTCAGGGTGATCCCGGTCACCATCCACCTCAGCTTGGCCGAGGCTGTGCGGACACTCGATACGGCGGGTATCGTCCGGATCGGCCGGATCGCGGCGTCCGGCCTCACCTCGCTGTTCGGCATCACCCGGCCGCGACTCGTCGTGGCGGCGCTCAATCCGCATGCCGGCGAGCAAGGGACGATGGGCGACGAGGAACAGAGGACGATCAAGCCTGCCATCGAAACCCTGCGTCGCGACGGCATCGACGTGCGCGGTCCCGTGCCGGCCGACACGCTGTTCCATCCGGCGGCGCGCACCACCTACGATGCCGCGCTCTGCATGTATCACGACCAGGCGCTGATCCCGATCAAGACCATCGACTTCGCGGGTGGTGTCAACGTGACGCTGGGCCTGCCCTTCGTGCGGACGTCGCCCGACCATGGCACCGCGCTCGACATTGCGGGCACCGGCCGCGCCGACCCGGCCAGCCTGATCGCCGCCCTCGCCATGGCGGACGACATGGCCCTCCGACGCCAGACCTGAGCAATGGGCGACGACGTCGCGGCGGAACTAGCCGGCCTGCCGCCGCTGCGCGAGACCATCGCGGCCCATGGCCTCGATGCCCGCAAGCGTCTGGGGCAGCATTTTCTGCTCGACCTCAATCTGACGCGCCGTATCGCCCGCGCTGCCGCGCCGCTGTCGACCGGCACCGTCATCGAGGTTGGCCCGGGACCCGGCGGCCTCACCCGCGCGTTGTTGCTCGAGGGCGCAACCCGGGTGGTCGCCATTGAAGTGGATACGAGAGCCATCGCCGCCTTGCAGGAGCTGGAGCAGGCTGCGAAAGGGCACCTGCAAGTCATTGAAGGAGATGCGCTGAAAATCGACTTGGCGACCTTGGGTCCGTCGCCCCGTCGGATCGTGGCCAACCTGCCCTACAACATCTCCACCGCCCTTCTGGTGCGCTGGCTACAGGCCGCCGACGCCCTCACCGATATGGTCCTCATGTTCCAGAAGGAGGTCGTCGACCGGCTGGTGGCGGTCCCCCGGACCAAGGACTACGGCCGGCTCTCGGTGCTGGCCCAACACGTCTGCACCGTGCAGCGCCTGTTCGACGTCGCGCCCTCGGCTTTCGTGCCGCCTCCCAGAGTGACGTCATCTGTTGCTCGGCTGAGGCCCAGGCCGCCAAGTGATCGCCTCGGGGATCTGAGGCCGCTGGAGCGTGTTACGGCAGCAGCCTTCGGCCAGCGCCGTAAGATGCTCCGCGGTGCCCTGGCAGGGCTTTTCCCCGACCCTGTGGCGATCCTGACGGGGCTGGGCCTCTCTCCCACTGCCCGGGCCGAGGAACTTACCGTAGCCGAGTTCGTGAAGCTGGCCGGGCAATTGACAAGTGAGTGAATACTCACTAATATCTCGATCATGATCCGATCTCTAGCCTTCAACGTCTTTTTCTACCTCGGCACATTCTTCGCCGCTGTGCTTGGTATCGTTCTGGTGCCGATTCCAACCCCGGTTCTGCTGCGCGGGCTGCTTCACTACTGGGCGCGCACCGTTGTTTGGGGGATGCGCTGGATCGGCGGGATGAAGATCGAATTCCGCGGCTTAGAACATCTGCCCTCCGCCGGCCCCACCTTGCTTGCGGGCAAGCACCACAGCGAATGCGACGGCATCCTGCTCGCTGCCCGCCTCCCGGGCATCGCCTTCGTCGCCATGCAGGAGCTGTTCCGCTACCCGTTGATCGGGACCATTCTCTACCGGCTGCAAATGATCCGCGTCGACACTTGCGGCGGTGGCAAGGAGCGCGAAAACCTCGCCCAGTTCGCCAAACGCGCCTACGACAATCGGCGGTTCATCGCGATCTATCCCGAGGGAAATTTGATGGCGCCGGGCGAGCGCGAACGCTACCGGTCCGGCATCTTCTATCTGTCTCGTGATCTCGACTTGCCGGTGACGCCGGTCGCGACTTCCGTGGGTCTCGTGTGGAACCGGCGCGACTTATGGAAGAAGCCCGGCCGGGCGGCCATCGAATTTCTCCCGGCGATCGAGACCGGGCTCGACAAGCACGCATTCATGCGCCGTCTCGAAGAAGCCACCGAAAGCGCCAGCGACCGGTTGATCGCGGAATTCTCCGGACGTCCCTACACACCGTCTCAGCTCGTGCTGCGTTCGCAGGGCCAGGCCGGCATCGGCGCGCCGCTTACCGTCCCTCGCGCAACGCCTTGACGAACTCCGAGAGGCCGAACTGCCGGTCACGCTTCAAACGCTCGGCCGTCAGGATCGACTTGAGTTGGATCAGGCTGGTGGCGATGTCGCGGTTGATGATGGCGTAGTCATACTCCGCCCAATGGCTCATCTCGTCGGCTGCCTTGGCCATGCGCCGCGCCACGACGTCGGGCGCGTCCTGGGCGCGTGAGATCAACCGCCTCTCGAGGTCGCGGGTCGACGGCGGCAGGATGAACACCGTCACAAGATCGGTGCGCCCCTTCTCCTTGAGCTGCTGCGTGCCCTGCCAGTCGATGTCGAACAGCATGTCGCGACCGGCGCCCAGCGCCGCCTCGACCGGCGGCTGGGGCGTGCCGTAGTAGTGGTCGAAGACACGCGCGTGCTCGAGGAACTCGCCGCGGTCGATCATGCCGCGGAAGGTCGCCGTATCAATGAACGTGTAGTCGACGCCGTCCTTCTCACCCGGCCGCTTCTCGCGCGTCGTGCAGGAGACGCTGAGCTGGATATGGGAGTCGTTCTCCAGCAACTGGCGCGACAGGGTGGTCTTGCCTGCACCCGACGGCGAGGACAGCACCAGCATCAGGCCACGACGCTGGATTGCGGGCGTTTCGGCGTCATTCGACATTCTGGACCTGCTCCCGCATGCGCTCGACAGCGCCCTTGAGATCGATGCCGATGCGCGTCAGCTCGATATCGGCCGACTTCGAGCAGAGCGTATTGGCCTCGCGATTGAACTCCTGGCATAGAAAATCGAACTTGCGGCCGACTGGATTGTCCGGCCGAGCCTCGGCCAGGAGAGTCCGCGCCTGGGTGATGTGGGCAGCCAGCCGATCCAGCTCTTCGCGCACGTCGGCCTTGCCGACCAGCAGCGCCACTTCCTGGGCAAAACGCTCCTCCGAAAGCGTCGGCGTCCGCCCCAGAAGCTCGCCCAGCTGGCTTTCGAAACGGGCGCGCACGGTGCCGATCTGGGCCTGCGCCCGTTCCGCGGCACGCCGGCACAGACCCTCGATCTCGACGATATGGCCATCGATTACCTTGGCCAGGGCCTTGCCCTCGGCGGCACGGGCCATCACCAGCGCTTTCAACACCTCGTCGAGCGTGGCCGAGAGCGCCTTGTCGAGCGCGGCGAGCGCCTCCTCGGTCTGCTCCCCCTCCTCTTCTTCCTCGATGACACCCCGAACGCGCAGAAGGCCATCGGCCGAAGGTGCCGCGGCGCCGGTGCTTTTGCGCACCTCCTCGACCAGGGCGCCAAGCTCGGCCAGCAATGCGCGGTTGATGCGCAACGGACTGCTCTGGCGCTCGCTCGCGAGGGTAAGGGTCAGCGAGACATTGCCGCGTTTCAGTCGGCCGCCGACGGCGGTTCGGGCGGGATTTTCCAGACGATCGAAGCCTTGCGGCACCCGGCAGCGGATTTCGAGATTGCGTCCGTTGACGCTGCGCGCCTCCCAAACCCAGCGCCGCCGTTCATCGGCCCCCTGCGCGCGGGCGTATCCTGTCATGCTTGCGATCAAAAACTGGCTCCTGACGCTCCACTGGCCGCGGTGCGGCGCGGCACTCTAGTATCGGCTCCCAATGCAGACAACGCGCGGCGTCGGAAGGTTATCCCATGAAGCGATTCTCAAATATCGTCATTACCGGCGCTTCGAGCGGGATCGGCGAGGCCCTGGCGCTCGACTATGCCGCGCCGGGCGTGGCGCTCGCCCTCACCGGCCGCGATTCCGGGCGTCTCGAGGCCGTGGCTGACGCCTGTCGAGGGAAAGGAGCCACGGTATTTGCCGAGGCCATCGACGTCGTCGATCGCGACACGCTGGCGCCCTGGCTGACGGCCTTCGACGACGCCCATCCGGTCGATCTGATCCTCGCCAACGCCGGCATCTCGATCGACAAGGACAACTCGTCGCTCGACGACTTTTCCGTCATTCGCCAAACGCTCGACGTCAACGTGGGCGGCGTTCTCAATACGGTGGAACCGTTACTCGCCCGTCTGATCGCCCGCAGGAACGGTCAGATCGCCGTCGTCTCCTCGCTGGCGGGTTTCTTTGGCCTGCCCTACTCCGCCTCCTACAATGCCAGCAAAGCGGCCGTGCGGGTGTGGGGCGAGAGCATCCGCTACGTGCTGAAGAAGGACGGGATCGGCGTCAGCGTCATTTGCCCGGGCTTCGTTGTCAGCCGCCTGACGGCAAGCGCGCCCTTCCCCATGCCGTTCATGATGTCCTCTGCTAAGGCGTCGGCGATCATTCGCAAGGGTCTCGCCGCCAACCGCGCGCGCATCGCCTTTCCCATCGGCACCAAGACCGCCGTCTGGCTGGGCCTGGTGTT
>JAUXST010000876.1 GCA_030679805.1 Reyranella sp.
CAATGGGCGAGCAGCGCGGCGTGGTCGGGGGCGCTGTCGATCTCACCCAGCGGCTCGTGAATGTCATGCATTTCCGTGGTGCCGACCGCGACGATGCGGTCGATGTGGCGCCAGACGAAGCGGTCGGCCGTGGGACCGGCGACCTCGCCACTCGCCAGCACCTCGGTGCCGTAAACCTTGTTCATCCCTTCGAGCCGTGACGCCTGGTTCGCCACGGCGCCGACCAGGGTGTAATTGATGCGCTCGCGCGCACCCACATTGCCGACCACGGCTGTCCCGGTATGGACGCCGAAGCGGGTGCGAAAGCCCGGCCGGCCGAGCCGCTGCCATTTCTCCGCGAGACGGCGCCCCGCGGCGGCGGCCTGCAAGGCAGCGCGACAGGCGTTGGCGATATGGTCTTCGTCGGGCTCCGGCGCATTCCAGAACGCCATGATGCTGTCGCCGATATACTTGTCGATCATGCCGTGGTTGGCGGAGATCGCCGTCCCCAGGACCTCGAAGTAGCGCGACAGCCGGCTGGTCAGGAGTTCGGGCTCCATCGTCTCACTCAGGCGGGAGAAACCCTCGATGTCGGTGAACATCACCGTGACTTCCCGGCGCGTACCGCCCACGCCCGAACTCTCGGGCGAGCGCATGATCTGGTGAACCAGATCCTTCGAGACGTAACGGCCGAACACTTCGAGGCCTTCGCGCATGCGCTCGACAGCATCGGACAGCCGCACGATCTCGCTGATGCGGCTTTGCACGGGCGTACGATCGGCAAAGTCGAGATTGCGAATCCGCTCGGTCTTAGCGGCGATGCGTCCGATCGACCGCGACACCAGCAGCGATGCCAGGAGCGCACCCAGGACGGCGAAACCGACCGCGATGGCGGCGGCGGCCGCCGCACGCTCCAACAGGGTCCGCGAATTGGCGGCAAGTTCGGCGACGGGAACGGCGCTGGCCACGACAAAGCGCTGCCCGAGCGCTTCCGGGAGACGCCGCACGATCACGCGGTAGAAACGCTCTCCAACGCGAATGCGCCGATCGATCCGGCGATCCTCGCGGACCGCCTCACTGATCACGCCCTTGAGGGCCACGCGCACCTCGGCGTCGTCGGCGAGACAATCCGGCTCGGTCTTGACACAGCCCCCGGATTCGACTTCGACCGCTCCGACGCCATGCCCGACCATGATGATCGCGTTGGGTGTGATCTTGTAGGCGGTGATAAGCTGCGAAAGCGTCTCGAGCGTAAAGTCGAAGCCGATCACCCCGCCGCCGCCGACCAGCGGCAAGCCGGCCGAAATGCCCGCATGACTCGACCAGGCGAAGTGATAGGGCGCGGTGAGCGCTGCGCCGCGCACTTTTTCGGCGGCGACATACCAGGGCCGGGTCCGTGGATCGTAGTCGGTAGGCCGGACATGCTCGCTGCCGCGGGTGCCGTCGGGCGCCTGGGCCCACGACGTTTCGCGGCGTGCCGGACCCTCGCCGCTCACCACCCGCATGATGATCGCGTCGCGATCCTTCAGATCGAAGTCGCTGAGTTCGGTCGGTGAGAAGGAGTCCGGTCGGCCGGCATAGACCAAGCGCCCGTCGGCATAGCCGACGAAGGCGGCCGCAACCACGGAATGCCGCCCCAGCAGGGCGACGAGCTGGTGGCGGCGTTCGTCGTCGGCGGCGGGGCCCTCTTTGGCAGCGAAGCTTGGCGAATCCGCCAAGGTGAGGCCGACATAGATCACGACCCGCAGGCCGTCGGTCAGGAACTGCTCGACCGCCTTCTCGAGCTCCGCCACGCGTGCATCGGCACTGCGCTGCTCCAGCGTATCGACCGACCGCCAACCGAGCCAGAGCAACGCGGTGCTGAGCGGCGCCAGGACCAGCGCCATCAGCAGCAGGATCGTGGCGCTGAAGGGGATCGACAGCCTGGACAGCTTCATGTCGCCTGCGATGCCAGCTTGTGGACCCGCGGCAGAGTTCGCGGCCCGGCTACTCCTTGATGGCCGACCACTTGCAGCCGAGATTCTTTTCCGTGACCGTCAGGGTCTTGGGCGTCGCCGTCAGATCGGCGATCATATGCAGGTTCAGACGCCCGAGGACGAAGTCACCCGCGTAGATGTTCGGCTGGGTGAGCTTCAGCTTGACGTGGATGTTGCCTGGCATACTCACCTCCGCCTGGCCGCCCTTCAGCGTGAATGTATGCTCGCGGGTGAACTGCGGATCGGCGGCGATGCAGCCCTGGATGTTGTTGGGCGCTGCCTTGAGCCAGAATTTGGCCTCGGCATCCTGGGCCAGGCCGGCGGATGGCAACGCCAAAGCAACGACGGCGAGAGCGACATACTTGGCGATGGTCATTGATCGATCCTTCAAAGGGACGGACGAAGCCCGCCACCTTACATCGACCGGGCGCCGCCGTCAGTCGTCGCGGCGGAGTATCCCGTAGGCGAGGCCCGCGATCGCGCCGCCCAGCAGCGGCGCCACCCAGAACAGCCAGAGCTGCGACAGCGCAGCACCTCCCACGAACAATGCCGGCGCCGTGCTGCGTGCCGGGTTCACCGACGTATTGGTGACCGGAATGCTCACCAGATGGATCAGCGTGAGCGCAAGGCCGATCGCGAGGCCCGCCGCGGCGGGATGCGCGCGCTTGTCGGTGGCGCCCAGGATGACGGTCACGAAGCCGAAGGTCATGACGACCTCGATCACGAGCGCCGAGACCAGCCCGTACTTGCCGGGCGACTGCGCGCCGTAGCCGTTGGTGGCGAAGCCGCCGATGTCGGCGCCGGCCTTGCCGGTGGCGATGACGTAGAGGATCGCCGCACCAGCGATGCCGCCCAGCACCTGCGCCGCCACATAGAGCAGGACCTCTCCCTTGGGAAAGCGACCGGCCACCGCGAGGCCGACGGTCACCGCGGGATTGAAATGGCCGCCCGAAATCGGCCCGACGGCATAAACCATCGTCAGCACCGTGAGGCCGAAGGCCAGCGCCACGCCCGCGAATCCGATGCCGAGCTGGGGGAAGGCCGCGGCGAGGACGGCGCTGCCGCAGCCGCCGAGAACGAGCCACCCGGTGCCAAGGAACTCGGCATAGAGACGATTTGCCATTGGCATGATGGAACCTCTTCGTTCGCTCGCGCTATTCAATACCCAGATAGATCCGCTGAACATCGGGATTGTCCAGCATCGTCCCGGCCGGACCTTCCAGCACGGTGCGGCCGACCTGCAGGACATAGGCGTGGTCGGCCGCCTCCAGCGCCAGATCGACCGACTGCTCGGCGAGCAGGATCGTCTGGCCGTCTTTGTGCAGTGCCGCAAAGCTGTCGTACATGGTGTCGACGATGGCCGGCGCCAGGCCGAGGCTGGGCTCGTCGAGCAGCAGCAGCTCGGGCTCGCTCATCAGCGCGCGCCCGACGGCCAGCATCTGGCGCTCGCCACCGGACATCGTGCCGGCGCGCTGATTGCGTCGCTCCTTGAGCTTGGGAAAGACCCCGTAGACGCGCTCGATCAGGCGCGGGATGCGCCGCCGGTCGGCCAGGGGCGTGGCGCCCAGCATCAGGTTGTTCTCGACGCTCTGCTGGGCGAACAGCCGCCAGCCCTCGGGCGACAACGCGAGCCCCTTGCGCACGATGGCGTAGGCCGGAAGGCCGGCTATGTTCTCGCCATGGAATTGGACCGTGCCGGCGGAGGCGCGCGCAATGCCGGCGATGGCGTTCAGCGTCGTCGTCTTGCCGGCGCCGTTGGAGCCGAGCAGCGCCACGACCGAGCCCTTCGGGACCTCGAGCGAGACGTCGGCCACACCGATCAGGTCGCCGTAGCGGACTTCGAGATGCTCGATCTTGAGCAAGGGCCCGGTCACGGCTGGCCTGCCGCTTCGTTGCCGTGCTTCACCTTGCGGCGGCCGAGGTAGGCTTCGATCACCCGGGGATTGCTCGTCACTTCGCGCGGCGTGCCGCGGGCGATCTCGCGGCCTTGGTGGAACACCACCACGCGCTGGGCGAGCGAGACGATTACT
Source organism: Reyranella sp. (assembly GCA_030679805.1). Taxonomy (GTDB): domain Bacteria; phylum Pseudomonadota; class Alphaproteobacteria; order Reyranellales; family Reyranellaceae; genus Reyranella. Next base: position 3,986 of record JAUXST010000876.1, read on the forward strand.
TCCATGATGTGCTCGACGATCACGATGGTGATGCCGCTACCGTGGATGCGGCGGACCAGCTCGATCGCCTCGTGCACTTCGGTGGGCGTGAGGCCGGCCATCGCTTCGTCGAGCAGCAGCGCCTTGGGCTCCGAGGCGAGGGCACGTGCGATCTCCAGCCGCTTGCGGCCGGGCGTGCCGAGGCTCTTGGCCGGCTGGTCGGCCAGACGGCCTAGCCCGACCCTTTCAAGGACGGTCAGCGCCTTGGCGCGAGCGTCCCTGGCATGGGGATGGCGCAGCAGCGCGCCAATCGTCACGTTGTCGAGCACCGACATCGATTCGAATGTGAGCGGCACCTGGAAGCTGCGCGCCAATCCCAGCCGCGCCCGCGCCTCCGGCGGCGCGCGCGTGACGTCGACACCGGCGAAATGCACGGTGCCGGAGGTCGTCGGCAGATCACCGGTGAGACAATTGAAGAAGGTCGACTTGCCGGCACCGTTGGGCCCGATCAGGCCCAGGATGTCGCCCTCCTCGACCGTGACCGAGGCGTCGTCGACGGCCTTGAAGGCGCCGAACGCCTTGGTGACGTTGCGGGCGTCAATCAGCATGGCCGCTCGCCGGTTTGGCGTTGGCGGCATCGGCCACATCGACCTTGGGTGGCGGAGGAGGTGCCGCCCGACGATCGAACAGCGACAGCAGGCCGCTCGGCAGGAAGCGCGCGATGATCACGATGATGGCGCCGTAGACCACGAAGGTGAGGCCGGCGCCGCTGCCACCCAGGTAGCTGTTCGACAGCTCCTCCAGCGGCACCAGGATCAGTGCGCCGACCAGCGGCCCGAACAGCTGGCCCGCGCCGCCGAGTGCGGCCATCACCAGCATCTTGACCGAGATCAGGATGCCGAAGCCCGATTCAGGATCGACGAAGCCGAACATGCAGAGGTAGAGCGAGCCCGCGAGCGAGGCGAAGGCGCCGCTCAGCATGTAGGCGTAGAGCTTGTAGCGGCCGGCAGAGACACCGAGCGAGCGCGCAGCCCGCTCGCTGTCCTTGATGGCGCGCAGGTAGAAGCCCATGCGACCGCGCCCGATGGTCCAGGTCAGCCACAGCATGAACGCCAGCACGGCAAGGAAGATGTAGTAGTACGGCATCGCCGAGAGGAACGAGAGATCGATGAGTGAGCGCGGCATGGCGGGTCCGCCCAGCCCCTGGGCGCCGCCCAGGAATTCGCTGGTCGAGGACAGCACGCGGACCAGCTCGGCCACGGCGATCGTCGCCATGCTGAAGTAGTGGCCCGACAGCCTGAGGGTCGGCACACCGATGATGGAGGCGAGGCCGACGCTCAGCACCATGCCGAGAGGCGCGCCCGCGATCGGCGGCCAGCCGAGATGGGTGTAGACCACGACCGAAGAATAGGCGCCGAAACCGAAAAACACGGCGTGGCCGACCGACACCTGTCCGGCATAGCCGCCGACGATGTTCCAGGCCGAGGCGCCGATCGCCGCCAGCAACACGAGCGCACCCAGCCGCTGATAGACCGGGAATTCCATGGTCAGCACGGGATAGGCAAGCACCAGGACGGCTGCGATGCCGGGGAGCAGGTAACGCTTCACGCCCCACCCATCAGGCTTTTCCCATCAGGCCCTGCGGCCGGAACCACAGCACCAGCACGAAGAGAATGTAGACGATGACGTCCTTGTAGACCGGCCCGACGAGATAGGCCGACAGCGATTCCACGACACCGATGATCAGGCCGGCCACCAGCGCGCCCAGCACGCTGCCGAAGCCGCCGAACGAGACGGTGACGAAGGCAAGAATGGCCAGCGTCTCGCCGACCGTGGGCGACGTCGGAAAGAAATTGGCAATCAGGGCGCCGGCAATGCCGGTCGCCGCCCCCGCCATGGCCCAGGCCAGCGCCTGCATCTGCTGCGGGCGGATGCCCATGAGCTCCGCCGCCGTGGCGTCCTCCGAGACCGCCAGCATGCGGCTGCCGATGGAGGTCCGCGTCAGGATCAGATGCAGGGCGAGCGTGACGGCGAGGCCCATGCCGCCCGCCAGCACGCGCGAGCCCTCGAAGCGAATGCCCAGCAGCTCGAACGAGCCGCCGACCACGGTATCCGGCAGGCTGTGGAAGTTGGCGCCGAAGAACCAGAATGCCGAGTAGCGGAGAAACAGCGCCAGGCCGAAGGTGCCGAGAATCTGGGCCAGCATCGGGCCCCGCATGATGTGGCGCACCAGCAGAAAATAGCTCGCCACCCCGAGTGTCCCGATCAGCATGGCGGCAATCGGCACCGATGCGAACGGCCCGCCGCCCAGCGCCGTCCACACCATCACGGCGCTGTACATGCCCAGCATGACGAAGTCGCCGTGAGCGAAGTTCACGACGTTCATCATGCCCCAGATCAGGGTCAGGCCCGACGAGAACAGCGCATAGACGGCGCCGAGCAGCAGCCCGCCCACGATCACCTGCACGAGCGTGGCCGACATGCGCCTCGCCTGCCGCTGCTAGACCCGGGCCTGCCGTCCGCTCACCCGTTCCTGCTCACCAGCCCTTGTAGGGCAGGATCACGTCGGCCGTGGCTCGTGCCTTCGGAAAGACCGAAAGATATCGGCCGCCGCGCATCTGGGTGACCACGCTGGACGCCAGGATGTTCTGGCCCTTGTCGTCGAACTTCACGCCATCATAGCCCGCCACCATCTGGTCGGCCTTGAGGTCGGTGGCCTTGAGCGCGTCGCGGATCTTGGCGGGATCGGTCGAACCGGCGCGGTTGATCGCGTCGGCCATGACCAGGAAGCCCTGCAGGCCGCGCACCGACACGTCATCGAGATCGTCGCCGCCGGTCTTGGCCTTGTAGAGGGCGTTGAACAGCGCCGGCACGCTGCCCGGCTTGCCGCCGGAGTAGGCCGAGCGGTTGATCAGGCCTTCGACCGTGGGGGCCATGCTCTTGACGAACGAGGGATCGTTGAAGCCCGCGTTGTCGGCGATCATGATCGCCGGCTTCCAGTTCAGCTCCTTCATCGTCTTGGCGTAGAGAATCGCGTCCGAGGTGTAGGAGATGAAGATCACCACGTCGGGATTCTTCTCCTTGAGCTGCAGCACCTGGGGCTGCACGTCGCTCGAGTTGGCGGAATAGTTGATCTTCTGGCTGACGTTGAGGCCGTCCTTGCCGAACTGGTCGGCAATGACGCTGGCGACCGAGTTGCCGTATTCGGTGTTCTCGTGGACGATCGCGATGCTGCCCACCTTCTGGCCCGCCGCCTTCTGCTCCTTGAGGAAGGTCGAATAGGCGCGCGCGAAGTCCGACGCCACCGGAGTCGTGCGGAAGAACCACTTGAAGCCGCGCTCGGTGAGGTTGGCCGCAACCGACTCGGCGGTGAGGAACGGGATGCCGTGGCGCTCGGCGATGGCGCTCGCGGTAACCGTGATGCCGGACTGGTAGGCGCCGATGAGCGCCGCCACCTTCTCCTCGGAGATCAGCCGCAGCGCCTGGTTCTGGCCGGCGGCCGGCGTGCCCTGGTTGTCGGCGAAGATGAGCTGGATCTTGGCGCCCTTGAGACCGGGCAGCCCGCCACCCTTGGCCAGCGGCATGATCTTGGCGAGTTCGGCATTGCCGTTGTTGATCACGTCGGCGCCGACCTCGATCGCCATCTTGGAGTAGTTGCCGGCGTTCGCCGAATTGCCGCTCAACGGATAGATGACGCCGATCTTGACCGGCGCCTGCGCGGCCGCCCCGCCGGCCAGACCGAAGACGAAGAGAGCAGCACCTGCCGCCACCGTCCGACGCGTTGCGTTGGTCATGTTCGTAACCTTCCCCGTGGCCCCAATTTCAGGGCGAAAGATTGGCACGGCCTGCGCCGATCAGCAAACCCGGGGCTATTTCCTACCCTGCGGGTAGATCGTCTCGCCGCGCTTCAGCATCGCCACGAAGGTCGCGATCTTCTTCTTCCGCCCGGCCTCGGTCTTCATGTTGGCGGTGCGAAAGGTGAGCGCAAAGCGGTTCTGCGCGCTCAGTTTCTCAAGCATTGCCTTGGCCTTGGGTTCAGCGTCGATGGCGGCCTGGAGATCATCCGGGATCTTGGTGCCCTTGCTCCTGTAGGCACGGGCCCACCGCCCGTCGGCCTTGGCTGCATCGACCTGCTTCAACCCATGCCCGGTCATCCGGCCCTCCTCGATCAGCCGGGCGACGTTGTCGACATTGATCTGGCTCCAGACGCTCTTGCGACCACGCGGCGAGTAGCGCTGCAGGAAACTCTTGTCGTCGAGTCCCTTGCGGAGCCCGTCGATCCAGCCCCAGCACAGCACGACGTCGATGGCTTCCTTGGGCGTGATCGACTTCAGCCCCGAATCCACCTTGTGAATCTTGATCCAGAGTTCATCTGCCTTGTCGTGATGTCTGCCAAGCCAGCGGTAGAAACTAGCGGCGGTCGCGAACTCATGGACCTTGGCCGGATCAACCTTGACGGCCGCCATCAGCACACCCGGTAGCGGTCGACGGCGGCGGGGTCGAGTTCGATGCCGAGGCCGGGCCCCTCGGGCAGCAGCACATGCCCAGCCTCGAGCCCGAGCGGCGTCTTCAGCAACTGCGTTCGCAATGCATTATTGCTCATGTCGTATTCGAGCATCACCGGATAAGGTGGATGGTCGGTGTGCGGCGAGGCCGGCATCGCGGCGATGAAATGGCAGGCCGTCGCAAGCCCCACCGCACCGCCCCAGACATGCGGCGCCACCCGCAGGTTGGCCGCGGCGGCGAGCGTGGCGATTCGCCGGGCTTCGGTGAGGCCACCGGTGGCCGGGATCGAGGGCTGCACGATGTCGATGCAGCGACCCTCGATCAGGGCGCGAAAGTCGCGGATCGTGTGATGCGCCTCGCCCGCCGCGATCGGAATCGGCGAACGTGCCCGCACATCGGCATAGCCGTGAAGGTCGCCCGGCGGCAGCGGCTCCTCGATCCAGTGAATGTCGAACGGCGCGATGGCGCGCGCACACTCCAGCGCCACGTCGGCGGTGTAGGCGCCATTGATATCGACGATCAGCAGCTTGTCCGGGCCCAGGGCCTCGCGTGCCTGCCGGACGCGGGCCACGTCGTCACGCACGCCGCGGCCGATCTTGATCTTGGCGCCGGCAAATGGGTGGTCCGCCGCCTCCGCCAGCATGTGGCCGAGCTGCCGGTCGGGATCGTCGGAGAAGAAGCCCGTCGAGGCATAGGCCGGGATCCGCGTCGTGCCGCAGCCGCCGATCAGGTCGCAGACCCTGACACCGAAGCCACGTGCGATGGCGTCGTAGAGAGCCACATTGATGCCGGCCAGGCAGGCGGTGAGCTGGTTGCCGACGCCCAGATGGTACATGGCGTTGCGGACCCGGGCTTCGATATGGTCGAAGTCGAACACGCTCTTGCCGACGAACATCGGCTCGATCATGCGAAAGTATTCGCGCGTCACGAAGGGATTGCCGAAGGCCTCGCCGATGCCGCGCACGCCGGCGTCGGTCACGACCTCGATCAGCCCGCCCTGCCGGCGAAACCCACCACCCCGCGACATGCCGTAGGCTTTTGCTGACTCGAAGGCATATTCGAGGCCGGTAAACGAAAGGCGCTGGATCGTCGGCATGGATGCTCCCCCAAGTCCCGGGCTATGGTGAGCATCAAGGCCAGCCCGAGGCAACCACCCATGAACATCCCCAAGACCCACCGCCGAGTCGTCCTCGTCCGCCGTCCGCCGGGCGAGCCCGCCGAATCGGACTTCCGCGTCGAGGAGGTGCCGGTGCCCGAGCCGAAGCACGGCGAGGTGTTGGTGAAGGTGCACTATCTCTCGCTCGATCCCTATCAGCGCGGCCGCATGCGTGACGCCGCCTCCTACGCAGCGCCCGTCGGGCTGGGCGAAGTGATGACCGGCGGCATCGTGGGCGAGGTCGTGAAGTCCCAGCATGCGGGCTTCAAGGTGGGCGACATCGTCGAGGATCGGCTGGGCTGGCAGGAATATGCCATCGGCGGCGACCCGACCCTGCGCAAGGTCGATCCCGCGATCGCGCCGATCTCGACGGCCAACGGTGTGCTCGGCATGCCGGGCATGACCGCCTACTTCGGCCTGCTCCATGTCGGTCAGCCCAAACCCGGCGAGACGGTCGTCGTCTCGGCGGCTTCCGGCGCGGTCGGTCAGGCGGTGGGCCAGATCGCCCGGATCATGGGATGCCGCACGGTGGGCATTGCCGGCGGGCCCAAGAAGTGCGCCTTCGTAAAGGACGAACTCGGCTTCGACGCCTGCCTCGACTACAAGGCCGAGAAGGACCTCGATGCCGCCCTGCGCGCCGCCTGCCCCAACGGCATCGACGTCTATTTCGATAATGTCGGCGGCACCATCACCGATTCAGTGCTGCGCAGCCTCAACTTCTTCGCCCGCGTCGCGTTGTGCGGCTCGATCTCCCAATACAACGCCACCGCGGCCGAGATGGGCCCGCGGCTGCTCGGCACCTTTGTCGGCAAGCGGGTGAACATGCGCGGCTTCATCGTTACCGACTTCGCCCAGCACTACGGCGCGGCGATGCGCCAGATGGGCGAGTGGATCAGGAGCGGCAAGCTGAAATACCGCGAGGACATCGTCGAAGGCATCGACAAGGCGCCGCGCGCCTTCATCGGCCTGCTGCGCGGCGAGAACTTCGGCAAGCTGCTGGTCAAGCTGGCCTGAGGTCCGCCCCATGAGTTATGACGCGCCCTTCGCCGGACTCAAGGTGATCGATCTCAGCCAGGGCATTGCCGGGCCCTATTGCGCGATGCTGCTGGCCCAGCATGGCGCCCAGGTGATCAAGGTCGAGAGTCTGGGCGAGGGCGACTGGGCGCGCACGCTGGGCGTCCGCTACGGCAGTCACACCGCCTTCTCGATCATCGGCAACATGGGCAAGCGCAGCATCGCCGTCGACCTCAAGAGCGAGGCCGGCAAGCAGGTGGTATGGCGCCTGCTGGAGGGCGCCGACGTCTTCCTCGAAGGATTCAGGCCGGGCGTGATCCGGCGCCTCGGCTTCGACTACGCAGCCGTCTCGGCCCGCGTGCCGCGGATCCTCTATCTCTCGATCTCGGGTTTCGGCCAGACCGGGCCGCTCGCCGAACGGCCGGCAATGGATCCCGTGCTGCAGGCCTATACCGGCCTGATGGCGGAGAACCGCGGCGACGACGGCATCCCGCACCGCGTGCCGGTGATCGTGGTCGACATGTCGACGGCGCTCTATGCCTACCAGGCGCTCGCCTCCGCCCTCTACGCGCGGCGCGACGAGGCGGCGGGCCGCTACATCGACGTCAGCCTGATGCAGGCCGCCACCGCGCTGCAGTCGATCCGCCTCATGGCCTGTCATCTCGAGGGCGGCACGATGAAGCCCGGCGGCGTGCCGGGCGGCGTCTTCCAGACCGCCGACGGCTGGATGTCGATCGTGGCCATCAACGATCGCGACTGGGCAAGCCTCTGCGCGGCGATGGACATGCCCGCGCTCGCCGCCGAGCCACGCTTCGCCGATCCGGCCTCGCGGCTGGCGAACGACGCGGCGCTCTACGCCATCGTGCGGCCGGCGCTCGCGTCGCGGCCGTGCGCCGAATGGAGTCTGCGCCTGACCGAGGCCCGCATCATGCACGAGCGCCTGAACAGCTACGCCGAGTTCATCGCCCAGCCGCAGGTGCGCGAGACCGGTCTGATCAACTGGCTGGAACAGGCCGGCCTGCCGCAAGCGGTGCCCGTGCCGGCCCTGCCCGGCACCCCGCCGCCGGCCGCCAACACGCTACGCGCCACGGCGCCGGTGCCGGGCCAGCACAGCCAAGCGATCCTGGCCGAACACGGTTTTACGCCGGCCGAGATCGCGGCCCTGTTGGCCGATGGCACCGTGGCAGCGACATGACCGTTACCTGGCTCGGTCCCTCGCAGTACGTCACCACGCCGTGGCGGAACGGCGGTGGCGTCACGGTCGACATCGCCGTCATGACCGACAAGGATGGCGACGTCTGGCGCTTCGGCCGGACACCCATCGTGGCGCCGGGACCGTTCTCGGATTATCGCGGCTTCGATCGCGTACAAGTCCTCGTGGCCGGCAGCGGCCTGGTGCTGCAGACGCCCAGCGGCGAGATCGATCTCCGCCACCCCTTCCGGCCGGTGCGCTTCGCCGGCGAGACGCCGATCGTGACCCGCCTCGAAGCAGGGCCGGTCGAGGTGGTCAATCTCATCGGTGACCGCGCCAAGGTGCAGATCGACGTCCGCGTCCTTCAGGCCGGCGGCGACATCATCCTCGGCGCCGGCACGCACATTGCCTATTGCCCGGACGGGCCGGCCATGATCGACGTGCAGGGTGGGCGCTACGAACTCGCCGCAGATCACGGTCTACGCATCGAGACGGACGCATTGGCCCCCATCGCCGCATCGGCCGGGCGTGTCCTGCTCGCCAGCATCATCTAGGAAAATGACATGCGACTAGCGATTGTCGGCGCGGGCGGTATCGGCGGCGGCTATGGCGCCGCACTCGCCAAGGCGGGCGAGGACGTCACCTTCATCGCCCGTGGCGCGCATCTCGCCGCCATGAAGAGCAAGGGGCTCAGGGTCGAGGGCGGCCGCGGCGAGATGCATGTGACGCCCGCGCAGGCCACCGACGACCCGCGCACGGTCGGGCCCGTCGACGTCGTTCTATTCTGCGTAAAACTGTGGGACGTCGAAAGCGCCGGTCAGCAGATCAAGCCCATGGTCGGCAAGGGCACCGCCGTCATCACTTTGCAGAACGGCATCGACGCCCACGAGCGGCTGATCCCCATCCTGGGTAAGCAGGCCGTCATGCCCGGCGTCGCCAACATCAGCGCCGTCATCGCCGAGCCCGGCGTCATCCGCCAGACCGGCACGGTGATGCGCATGGTGTTCGGCGAACTCGACGGCACGAAGAGCCGGCGTGGCCAGGCGTTCGCGGTCGCCTGCGCCAAGGCCGGCATCGACGGCGTCTTCAGCGAGGCGATCCTGACCGAGCTCTGGATGAAGTTCATTCTCCTCGCCTCCAACGCCAGCATGATGGCGCTCACCCGGCTGCCGATCGGCAACCTGCGCGACGATCCCGACATCGCGCCCTATTTCATCGCCGCCTACGAGGAGGTGGTGGCCGTCGGCCGCGCCTCGGGCATTGCACTTCCGGCCGACGCCGTGGACCGCACGCTCAACTTCAATCGCAATGCGCCCGCCCACCTCATGGCCTCGATGGGCGCCGACCTCCTGCGCGGCAACCGGATCGAATTGCCGTGGCTTTCCGGCAAGGTGATCGAGCTCGGCCGCAAGTACGGCGTGCCCGTTTCCACCCATGCCTTCCTGTATGCGATGCTGAAACCCTACATCATGGGCACGCCCAGCTAGAGGATCCGACCATGCCTATCATCCTTGCCGTTCTCTGCCTCCTTGCCGGCCTCGGCAACGCAACCGCGGCTGACCTAAAACTGCTGACCGCCGGCGCTTACAAGCCGGCGGCGCTGGAGCTGGTGCCCGAGTTCGAGAAGCGCACCGGCCACAAGGTGACAATCGAGAACGACACCGCCGGCAACCTCGGCAAGCGGGTGGGCGCCGGCGAGTATTTCGACGTCGTCGTCATGCCGCCGCTGGTGCTGGGCCCCTATCTCGGCAACCGCATCGTCGAGAGCAGCGCCAAGGCGCTGGCACGAGTGGGCATCGGCGTCGCCATCAAGCAAGGTGCACCCGTGCCCGACATCTCCACGGTCGACGCTTTCAAGAAGAGCCTGCTCGCCGCGCGGGCCATCGCCTACACCGATCCGGCCTCGGGCGGCACGGCCGGTACCTATCTCGCCAAGCTGTTCGAGAAGATGGGCATCGCCGCCGAGCTGAAGCCCAAGTCCGTGCTGGTGAAGGGCGGGTACTCGGCCGAGAAGCTCATAACCGGCGAGGCC
>JAUXST010000879.1 GCA_030679805.1 Reyranella sp.
TCTCGACCGGCTTTTGCGGCCGCGACTTCGCCATCGGGCCGGCGGCGGGATGGCTCGCCGCCGAGCTGATCGCCGGCGATCGTCGATCCCATCCCTATCGCTACAGCCGCCTCGTTGCCGGTACCGATCTGGGCGAGCCGGGAATGATGCAGGCCAGGTAAGCGTCCATTTCTCGCACGTCGGCCAGATCTAGGCTGCTGAAGGTTTCCAGTTCCAGGGCAGGAGGTCGTCGAGCCGGCCCATCGGATGCCCCTGGGTCATTCGCTCCAGCACGCCTTCAGATAGGCGTAGGGCTCGACGTTGTTGAGCTTGGCTGTGGCGATCAGCGAGCAGACGAGGCCCAGCGACCGGCCCCGCCGTCCGACTAGTACCTCTGCACGAAGGTTATGACTCTTTGCCGGGTTGCGGATAGGCGCGGCCCATTTTGGCTCGGGCGCGTTCTTTGGTGAACATCCATTTGACGCGTGAGCCAGCGTCGTTGCGCTGGCTTTCCCAAGCGGCGATCTCGGCTTCGAGGGTTTGGCGCCCGGCGATGCGTCGGTCGAGGCACTGGCCGCGTAGCACGCCGATCTCGATCTCGACCATGTTGAGCCAGCTGGCGTGCTTTGGAGTGTAATGGAACTCCAGGCGGCGGAGGATGCGATGGGCCTCGGGCGCGGAGAAGGCCTCATAGAGCGCGCCCGGGGAATGGGTCGACAGGTTGTCGAGCACGACCCGGATCAGCTCGGCCTTGGGATAGTGGATGTCGACGAGGTCGTGCATGCACTCGGCGAAGTCGCGCGAGGTCCGCTGATCGGTGACCTTGACCTTGCGCCAGGGCCGGTGCGCGTCGAGGAAGATGAACAGGTTGACCATACCGTTGCGGCGATACTCGCAGTCGTAGCGCTCGAGTTGACCCGGGGCAGCCGGGATCGGCGGGCGGACCTCGCCGATCAGCTGGGTCGGGCTCTCATCGAAGCACACGACCGGTCGCCTGGGGTCGGGCGTCTCGGCATAGAGGTCGAGCACATCCTCCATGCGCGCGACATAGGTGCCGTCGACCTTGGGGATGCACCACATGTCCCGGCGCCAGGGCTTGAGATCGTTCTCGGCCAGGCGCCGGCGCACCGTCTCACGCGACAGGCCACTATGCTCGGTGAGCTTGACCATCTCGCCGGCCAGCAACTCCAGGGTCCAGCGGGCGCGGCCCGCCGGTGGGGCCGAGCAGGCGGTCGCCACCAGCAGGGCCTCCTCTTTGCCGGTCAGCTTGCGCTCGGCGCCAGGGCGCGGCTCTTCGCTCAGCGCCGCCTCCAGGTTGCCCTCCACGAAGCGGCGCTTGGTCCGGTAGACCGTCGAGCCGCTGACCGCGACGCTGCCCACGATCGCCTCGTCGTCGACACCAGCGTCAGCCGCCAGCAGGATCTGCGCCCGCTTCAGCTTGCGCGCCGTGTGCTTGCCGCCACTCAGCAGTGTCACAAGCTGGGTGCGCTCGACTTGGCTCAACTCGACCCGATACCGTATGTTCATCGCAGCCCCCAAAAGGATTGAGGGCGCATAGATGAATCACATGCCGGGCTCTTGTCTCACACCTTCCGCACCCAGCTTCACCGACAAGCAGGGCCAGTATCTCGCCTTCATCCACGCCTATACGCTGGTGCTCGGCCGCCCGCCCGCCGAAGCCGACTTGCAACGACACTTCCGCGTAACCCCACCCTCGGTTCACCAGAAGGTGCTAACCCTCGAGCGCTCAGGCCTCATCCGAAGACGACCCGGTGTCGCGCGCAGCATCGAAGTGCTGATCGATCCACAAGCTCTGCCTCCGCTACAGCCAAGCCCCCTTCAAACCGTCAAATCCTCTGGGCAGAGGTACTAGGCGGCCGCCTACAGGGGCTAGCGGCCTCCCGAAGCCGCCCTTCGGTTGCTGGAGGGAAGGGCGTCTTCGCCTTCGGTGACAGCCCCTCGCGCAAGGAGGAAATCGGGCTGGCACGCCTTCCGTACCCGCTCTGCCGGCAATCGAGAGGAAGAGGGCTGCGCCGGTTTCCGTGACGGAATTTCAGGTCGAGAGAGAGTCTCCCGGCCGTCCGTCGCGGAGTATCCCGACATGGCAAAAGCCGTTCAGAAGATCATCCTCAGCGCCTCGCGCGACATCCCCTTCAACAAGCTGGTGCTCAGCCAGTCGAACGTCCGGCGCCTGAAGACCGGCGTCTCGATCGAGGATCTGGCCGAGGACATTGCCCGCCGTGGGCTCCTGCAGAGCCTCAACGTCCGGCCGATCCTCGATGCCGAGGGCGCCGTGACCGGCCGGTTCGAGATCCCGGCCGGCGGCCGCCGCTACCGGGCCCTCGAACGCCTGGTCAGGCAGA
>JAUXST010000882.1 GCA_030679805.1 Reyranella sp.
CGTCACCTCGGCCGTGGCGCTCTCGCCAGCCCAGCTTCAACAGCTTACCGACACGCTTCGCGGCGTGCTGGGAAGCGCCAAAGTCTCCGTCGACGCGCGCGTCGAACCCGACATTCTCGGCGGTCTCGTCGTGAAGGTCGGTTCGCGCCTGTTCGATTCGTCTATCCGAAGCAAACTGCAGCGCCTGCAGCTTGCCATGAAGGGAGTTGCCTAAATGGATATCCGTGCCGCCGAAATCTCGGCCATCCTCAAGCAGCAGATCGCCAACTTCGGCACCGAAGCCGAAGTGGCCGAGGTCGGCCAGGTCCTCTCCGTCGGTGACGGCATCGCGCGCGTCTACGGCCTCGACAGCGTCAAGGCCGGCGAGATGGTCGAGTTCCCCGGCGGCATCAAGGGCATGGCGCTCAATCTCGAGAGCGACAACGTCGGCGTCGTGATCTTCGGCGAGGATCGCACCATCCGCGAAGGCGACATCGTCAAGCGCACCGGTACCATCGTCGACGTGCCCGTGGGCAAGGGCCTGCTCGGCCGCGTGGTCGACGGTCTCGGCAATCCGATCGACGGCAAGGGTCCGCTCGCCACCACCGAGCGCCGCCTGGTCGAGGTCAAGGCGCCGGGCATCATTCCCCGCAAGTCGGTGAACGAGCCGATGCAGACCGGCCTCAAGGCCATCGATTCGCTGGTCCCGGTCGGCCGCGGCCAGCGCGAGCTGATCATCGGCGATCGCCAGACCGGCAAGACTGCCGTCGCCATCGACACCTTCCTGAACCAGAAGACGATCAACAAGGGCACCGACGAGAGCCGCAAGCTCTATTGCGTCTATGTCGCCATCGGCCAGAAGCGTTCGACGGTCGCGCAGATCGTGAAGACGCTCGAGGACAACGGCGCGCTGGAATACTCCATCGTCGTGGCCGCCACCGCGTCCGATCCGGCGCCGATGCAGTTCCTGGCGCCCTACACCGGCTGCGCCATGGGCGAGTACTTCCGCGACAACGGCATGCATGCCG
>JAUXST010000888.1 GCA_030679805.1 Reyranella sp.
CGCCTCGACGATTGGCGGGTCACGGAGCCGGACGTCGCTGCAGTCTTCCGCGAGGCCGCGGGCGACGCCATTGACACGATCCTCAATGTCGACACCCCGGACAAGTTCTGCATCTGGACGGAGCACGCCGGTGGCTACGGACGCAGGGTCAACCTCAGCCTGGTGGAATGCCTGACGCATGCGCTGGCCGGCCGGCTTGCTGTGGCCATCCGAGTGGCCGAGCGCAACATCGACAACTGGGGCGGTTATCGCAAACCCGCCAGCCCCGCCCAGGCCCGCCGCCTGCGTCGCCTCATCCGCGTCTTCGAGGCGGGGCAGGCGCGCACCAACCGGCTGTTGCGCACCTTCGAATGGATCACCGCCCGGCACCTGGGCGTCCGGCGCTGGTGGACATGGACGCCGGCGGTCGAATAGGCGGTCTCAAGTCCCGAAGAACGCCGCCATCACCCCGGCCGCCTCGTCATTCGCCTTGAGCCCCTGCTTCAGGAACCGCGTCATCGAAAAGAACCCGTGGATGGTGCCGGGATAGTTCACATAGGTCGTCTTGATGCCGGCATCGATCAGCCGGTCGGCATAGGCGCGGCCCTCGTCGCGCAGCGGGTCGAAGCCGGCGGTGAGCACGAAGGCCGGCGGCAGTCCCTTGAAGTCCTTGGCGAGGAGAGGCGAGAGCCGCAGGTCGGCCAAGTCCATGTCGTCGGGCACATAGGCGTCCCAGAACCAGTCCATCAGCGCCTTGGAGAGGAAGTAGCCTTCGGCGAGGTCCTTGCGTGAGGCGTGCTCCTGGCTCGAATCGGTCGCGGGATAGATCAGCATCTGGAACGCCGGTCCTTGCTCATTGGCATCGCGGCAGATCTGGCAAACGACGGCCGCCATCTGGCCGCCCGCCGAATCGCCGCCCACGGCAATGCGGCTGGCATCGGCGCCGAACAGCTCGGCATTGTCGCGGATGTGCCGGAAGGCGGCGACGCCGTCGTCGATCGGCGCGGGAAATTGATGCTCGGGCGCCAGGCGGTAGTCGATCGCGATCACCTGGCAGCGGCTCTTGTTGGCGAGCCTGCGGCAGGTCGAATCGTGGGTTTCGAGGTTGCCGATCACGAAGCCGCCGCCGTGATAGTAGATCAGCGTCGGCAGGATGGCGTCCGTGGCTCCCAGCGGCCGGTAGCGCCGGAAGCCGATCTCGCGCGCCGGTCCGGCGAAGCCGCCGTGGGCCACCTCGGCTACCTCGGGCGGATCGGCCTCGCCGTCCTCCGACATCTTGTCGACCGCCGCGCGGCCGATTGCGTGCGGCAGCGTTTCCAGCCGGGGCCGGCCGCCCTTTACGGCGGCGTCCATCAGGTCGAGCAGGAAGCGGGCTTCGGTATCGAGTGTCATTTCGGTCCTCTCGCTTAAAGCAGGAATTCGCGGGCGTGGGCCGCGATATCTGTAGCGCGCTCCCAGCTCATGCAGAAGCGCCCGCCGGGGATCGTCTCGATCCGGGCGGACGGGCAGGCGGC
>JAUXST010000893.1 GCA_030679805.1 Reyranella sp.
GAATACTTTTATGGTCGCTGCCTGCATGTCGATGCGCGCTTCGCCACGCCGCCCGGCTACGTGACCGAGGCGACGCAGCGCTCGGGCATCGAGGGCATGATGCAGAAGGCCGCCAATGTCGCCAGTCCGGCGACCAAGGCCGCGCTGAAAGCCACCAACATGAAGGACATCGTCGACGGCGGCTACGTCCTGATCGGTTCGCCCGACGAGGTGGTGGAACAGATCCGCCACGTGGCGACGAGCCTGAACGTCGGCCATCTCATGCTGCTGCTGCAGTACGGCAACATGAGCAAGGACACGACCAAGTACAACACGCGCCTGTTCGCCGAGAAGGTGATGCCCAAGGTCAAGGATCTGTTCGGCGAGTGGGAAGACAAATGGTGGCCCAAGCCGATGGCCAAGGGCCAACGCGCGGCCGTCCCCGCCTTCCGCCCGCAGCTCACCGCCGCGGAGTAGGCCCGTGCCAGGCGACTCCCAAGGGCCCGCAACGACGACCGTCGATGTGAACGGCTTTCCCTGCCGCGTCTGGACCAAGGGAAGCGGTCCGAAGCTCGGCTTCCTCGCCGGCCTGGGCGGCCTGCCGCGCTGGTTGCCCTTCCTGGACAAGCTGGCCGAGACGCGCACGGTGATCGTGCCGTCGCTGCCGGGCTATCCGGGCGCCATGGGTCACACCGAACTCGACACGCATCTCGACTGGGTGCTGGCAGTGCGTCAGTTGATCGACAAGACAGGTCTTGCCGGCGCCGATCTCGCGGGCGCCTCGGTGGGTGGTGCGTTCGCGGCCGAAATGGCGGCCATCTTTCCCGGCCATGTACGCCGCCTCGCGCTGATCGCGCCCTTCGGCCTGTTCGATGACCAGGAACCCGCGGCCGATCCATGGGCGCAGCGCAAGGAGGTTCTCCCTGGCCTGATGTGCGCTAGCGGAGAAAAATGGACGGCCCTGGTGGCGCCGCCGGAGGGTGCGAACTCCGTCGAATGGCCGATCGAGATGACCCGCGCCGCAGAGGCCGCAGCCCGCGCCTTTTGGCCGCTGGGCGACACCGGATTGCGAAAGAGGCTCGGCTTGATCGCCAGCCCGACCTTGATCGTGTGGGGCGACCGGGATGCCCTGCTGCCGCCCAGCTACGCGCAGAAATTCGCCACGGCAATAAACCGGGCGAGCCGGGTCGAAATCATCGCCGGCGCCGGTCATCTGGCTTATCTCGACCAGCCCGAAACCGTCGCCCGCGCCGTTCTCGGCCATTTCGGCTAGAGTCGACACGGCTTGGTGGTTGCGCGCCCGGTTCGGATCGCTATTGTCCGGCGCGTTAGGGTTTTACGAGGTACAGGCCGATGACGATCCGTTCGATGAATTGGGCTGCGGGCTTCTCCACGATTGCGGCAGTGCTGGCGGTAGGGATCGGCCTACCCGCAGAGCAGGCGTCGGCCCAGGTCAAGGCCGTGCCGCGCGAGGGCGTTTCCTTCAGCGATACCGTGACGGCGCAAGTGACGGTCGAGACGGTGGACACCGATACCCGCACCGTCGCCTTCTCCCTGCCCAACGGCCGCACGCTCCTTCTTCCGGTCTCGGACAGCGTGAAGAACCTGGATGCGATCGACGACGGCTCGCTGGCAAACGTCACCTACACCGAAGTCGTGACCATTCTGAACCTGCGCCAGAAGGGGCCGGGCTCGCAGGAGGCGCGCCGCGACCAGATGAGCAAGCCCGAGCCCGTCGATGTGGCAACCGGCCGGTTCACCCTCACCGTTGTCGCCGTCGACCTGGCCAAGAACACCGTCTCGGTGATCAGCGGCGCCGGCGGCGCCGTCCGCACCTATTCGGCGAACTCGATCGCCAAGCAGGACATGCTGAAGAAGATCAAGGTCGGCGACGTCGTGATCGGCCTGACGACGCCGCTCATGATCACGTCGATCGCGCCGGTCAAGTAGTCCGAATTCAAAGGCTTGAGGGCGCGCCATTCCGGTGGCGCGCCCTCAACTATTTTGACGGCTACTTGATCTCGACGTCTTCCCAGAAGCCCATCCAGTGGTCGACGGGCTTCATCTTGGGCTGCGGCGCCTCGTAGGACCACGCCGCCCGGGCGCTGCGTGTGCCGCCTTCGACGACATCGTAGAACTGTACACCGTGCGGGCATTCAAGGTCGCTGGCCGTCTTGGGCGCGATCTCGAGCAAGTCCATGCGAACCGAGTCGCGTGGAAAATAGCGATAGCCGCCGACTTCGAGCGTGCCGTCGCTTTCCGCGATGGTCTTGCCACGCCAGGTTGCCTTCATGCCGAGTCTCCTTCTGACGCCAAAATTGCCTCGAGCTTGTCGAACGAACCCGTCCAGCCGCGGTTGTGATTGTCGACACCGGTGCGGTCGCGGAACGGGCCGTGGGTCAGGGTCATTTCGGTGCGGGCGCCCACCGACCTGAAGATCAGGGTCAGCACCGTCTCGTGCTCGCGAGGTGCTGCGAAATCGCCGCCCTCGTGCCAGGCCCAGGTGAAGACCAGCCGCTCCGGCGGCATCACTTCGAGATATTTTCCCGACACCACCAGCAGCGGTTCACCGTTCCTGCCGCCCGACAGGCGCCAGGTACCGCCCACGCGCACGTCGAGTTCGCAGGACTGCACCGAAACGTCAGGCGGCCCGAACCAGGCGGCCATCTGCCGGGAGTTCGTCCAGGCCGCAAACAGCCGCTCGCGCGGCGCCTTGAAGAGCCGGACCATCCGCAGCGTCGTGGTGCGGTCGTCGGCAGGATAAGGGGCAATCATCGCCGAACGATGTGGTACGACTTCGCCCGCGGTCAAGTCGATGACCGCCGTTCCTATGCTGCTAGCTGAGGTTTCATCTCGGGGTTCGTCACCTTGACGCTTGGCCGGCCGCCTATCTCCCGCGCCCAGCGCTTGCAATTCGGCACCGCCTCGCCGATCGCCTTGAACTCCAGAATATCGGGGAAATAGATAGAGCACCGGCGAGATAGCGGCTACGGCCGAGCCGGCGATCGAAGATCGGCACCACTAGAGTCAACCTTCACCCGCGGAGATGATGAAAATGTTGATCGTCCTTGCCGAAGCCCGCTTCGATCCGGCCCAGACCGAGCAGGTGCGTACCGTCGCCCGGCCGATGATCCTGGCCTCGCGCGCGGAGCCGGGCTGCGCCGGCTACGACTATGCTTTCGACCTGCTCGAGCCCGACCTGATGCGGGTGCGCGAACGGTGGAAGGACGAGCAGGCGCTAAAAGACCATTTCGCCACGCCGCACATGGCCGCGTTCCTGAAAGGCCTGCGCGATCTCAGGCCCAAGAGCGTCACGGTGAAGTGCTACGAACTCGGCTCGGAACGAAAGATGCCGAACGCGTGACCCATGTCATCCTGAGTCGCGCGGGGTAATCCCCGCGCTTAAGCGAAGGATCCTTCGCTTCGCTCCAGCGCGGAGGCTACTCCGCGCGAGATGACAATCAACCTCTTTTCCAGGTCGTACCCTTGGGTCCGTCCTCGAGGATCACGCCCTTTGCTTTCAACTCGTCGCGGATGCGGTCGGACTCCTTGAAGTCCTTGGCCTTGCGCGCGGCCTGACGGGCAGCGATCGCGGCGTCGATGTCGGCTTCGCTCGGGCCCGACGAATCTGCCGGCATCCAGCGGAACCAAGCCTCGGCGTCCTGCTGCAACAGGCCCAACGCATTCGCCCCGGCGCGCAGCTCGGCCGGATCGGCGAGCTGGTGGATGGCGCCGATCGCCATCGGCGTGTTGAGGTCGTCGTTCAGGGCATCCTCGACCGATGGCGGCACGAAATCGGCGACCGGCGCATCCTTGCCACGCAGCGCGCCGTACCAGCGGTCGAGAGTAGCCTTGGCCTGCGTGAGGCCTTCATGCGTGAAGTCGAGCGGCTGCCGGTACTGGGCGGACAGCAGCAGCAAGCGGATCGCCTCGCCGGGATACTGGTCGAGCAGCTCGTGCACGGTGAAGAAGTTGCCCAGCGACTTGCTCATCTTCTCGCCGGAGATGTTGAGAAAGCCGTTGTGCATCCAGTAGGTCGCCATGAACGGATGGCCGAAGGCACTGCGGCTCTGCGCGATCTCATTCTCATGGTGCGGGAAGATGAGATCGAGGCCGCCGGCGTGAATGTCGAAGGTCTCGCCAAGGTGCCTGGCGCTCATCGCCGAGCATTCGATGTGCCAGCCCGGCCGGCCGCGGCTCCACGGGCTCGCCCAGCCCGGCTGCGCATCGGTCGACGGCTTCCACAGCACGAAGTCGGCCGGGTCCTTCTTGTAGGGTGCCACCTCGACACGGGCGCCCGCGATCAGTTCGTCGCGCGAGCGCCGCGACAGGCGGCCGTAGTCGTCCATGCTGGGCACGCTGAACAGCACATGGCCGTCGGCGGCGTAGGCGTGGCCGTTGTCGACCAGGCGCTGGATCATGCCGATCATCTCGGCGACGTATTGCGTGGCGCGCGGCTCGACGTCGGGTGCCAGCGCGCCCAGACGGCGCATGTCGCCCTGGTAGGCGTGGGCGGTGCGGTCGGTCAGCGCTTCGATGCTCTCGCCGTTGTCGGCGGCGCGCACGATGATGCGATCGTCGATGTCGGTGATGTTGCGCACGTAGGTGACGCGCGGATAGCGCCGCTTCAGCAGGCGGTAGAGCGTGTCGAACACCACGACAGGCCGCGCATTGCCGATGTGCACGTAGTCGTAGACGGTCGGGCCGCAGACATAGAGGCGGACATGCCTAGGATCGAGCGGGACGAA
>JAUXST010000898.1 GCA_030679805.1 Reyranella sp.
CGCCTCCGGGCCGAAATCCCGAATCGTCTGCCGCCAGGCCTTCGCAGCGGAGTGGCCGCCCTTCTTGCCGCGCTTGCTCTTTCGATCAGTCCCGCGCTCGCGCAAACGAGCGGTGGCGTGCTCAAGATTTATCATCGCGACAACCCACCCAGTGCCTCGATCCATGAAGAGGCGACCACCTCCACGGTCATGCCCTTCATGCCGCTGTTCAACAACCTGGTCGTCTACGACCAGCATGTGGCACAGAACAGCGATCAGTCGATCGTGCCCGATCTCGCCAAGTCGTGGCGCTGGAACGCCGAGATGACGGCACTCACCTTCCAGCTCCAGGAAGGCGTGACGTGGCATGACGGCATCCCGTTCACGGCCAGGGACGTGGTCTGCACCTTCGACATGCTGGCGGGCAAGACCCCGGAGAAGATGCTGCGCAACCCGCGCAAGGAATGGTATCGCAATGTCGACCTGGTAAGCGCCCGCGACGATCATGAGGTGACCTTCTACCTCACGCACCCGCAGCCCTCGCTGCTTGCCATGCTGGCATCGGGTTATTCGCCGATCTATCCCTGCCATATTTCGTTGTCGCAGATGCGCAAGAGGCCGATCGGAACCGGCCCCTTCAAGTTCGCCTCCTTCGTCGAATTTCAATCCATCCGCCTTGTCCGCAATCCCGACTACTGGAAGAAGGGCCGGCCCTATCTCGATGCCATCGAGTTCGCCATCCCCACCAGTCCGTCGACGGCGATCCTGAGCTTCATCGCCGGCCGCTTCGACATGACTTTTCCCTGGGAAGTGACGCTCGAGGACAAGAAGATCATCAAGCGGGGAGCACCTGCCGCGATGTGCGAGACGACTTCTATGAATCTCAACATCAACCTGCTGATCAACCGTACCGCGCCGCCCTTCGACAACGCCGACATGCGCCGCGCCTTGATGCTGGCGATCGATCGCAAGGCTTTCGTCGATACGCTGACCGAAGCCACCGCCGAGGTCGGCGGGACGATGCAGCCGGCCCACGACGGTGTCTGGGGATTGCCGGCCGACGTTCTTGCCAGCGTGCCGGGCTTCGGTCCCGACATCGACAAGAATCGCGCCGAGGCCCGCGCCCTCATGGAGAAGCAGGGCTACGGGCCGGACAAACGATTGCCGCTCAAGGTCTCGACGCGCGGGATCGCCCTCTATACCGATTCGGCACCGCTCCTGATCCGCCAGCTCAAGGAGATCTACATCGACGCCGAACTCGACATCGTCGAGACCTCGCTTTGGTTCGCCCGGCTGAGCCGCAAGGACTACGTGGTCGGGCTGAATGCCACGGGCAATGGCGTCGACGATCCCGACCAGACCTTCTACGAGAACTTCGCCTGCAAGTCGGCGCGCAACTACACCGGCTACTGCAATCCTGAGGTCGAGAAACTGTTCGACGCGCAGTCGAGCGAGACCGACATGCAGAAGCGCCGCCAGCTCGTGCATGAGATCGATGTCAGATTGCTGGTCGACGGTGCCCGGCCACCGATCACCTGGAAGCGCGGCACGACCTGCCAGCAGCCGTACTTGAAGGGCTACGTGAACATGGTGAACAGCGTCTACAACGGCTTCCGCTTCGAGGACGTCTGGCTCGACAATCCCCCGCCGACCAAGGGCGTCAGCAAGCCGCGTAAAGCCGCCGCCGCGCCCGGCATGCCGGACACGATCGTCAAAGTTGCTGCGCCCTGAAGGTGTCGCACTTGCGATAGTCGCCACTGTCGAGGCCGATACGGAACCAGCGCGTACGCTGGGCGCTGCTGCCGTGCGTAAAACTGTCGGGAACGACGCGGCCCTGAGTCTGGCGCTGCAGCTTGTCGTCGCCGATCGCCGTCGCCGCGGCCATCGCCTGATCGACGTCGCGATCGTCGATCATCTTGCCATCGCGCTGGCGGTCGGCGCGATTGGCCCAGACGCCGGCGAAGCAGTCGGCCTGCAATTCGGTCCGCACCGATAGTGCGTTGCCGTCGCGCTTGCTCATGCTCTCGCGCATCTGCTGCACCTTGCTCGAGATGCCGAGCAGGTTCTGCACATGGTGCCCGATCTCGTGCGCGATGACATAGGCCTGCGGAAACTGGCCGGGCACGTGGAAGCGCGCCGCCAGCTCGTCAAAGAAACCGAGATCGAGATAGACCCGCTGGTCGGCCGGACAATAGAATGGGCCCATGGCGGCCTGGCCGACGCCGCAGTCGGTCCGCGTGGCGTCCCGGAACAGCACCAGCTTGGGCTCGCGATAGACCCGTCCCATGTCGCGAAATATGTCGGACCACACGGTCTCGGTGCTCTTCAGCACGCGCGCCACGAACTGCATTTCGGGATCCGCAGCTGGTCGCTGGGCGGGACGGCTGGCGGACGACGCCGCGGGTGGCCGGGCGGGCGCCTGGACCGAAGGGCTCTCGCCGCCGCCCAGACCGCCCAACAACGCGCCCGGGTCGGCGCCCAGCACCAGGGCAATGACAACGAAGGCGACCAGCCCGAAGCCGCCCTTGAAGAGGGCGCCGCCGCCGCCCATCGGAATGCCGGGCCCGCCGAAACCGCCGCCGAATCCCCCGCCACCAAAGCCCCCGCCGCCATCGTCGCGCCGGTCCTCGATGTTGCTGCTCTCGTCGCCGTCCATCTGCATGGCAAGCCTCCACTAGCGAGAATGGGCGAAGCGGCGTGCGTTCGTCCATCCTTGCCGTATATTGCGTGGCAATGAGTCTCTCCATCGCCACTTGGAACATCAACTCGGTCCGGCTGCGGATCGGCAACGTCGAACGGTACTTGCAGTTGCGCAAACCGGACGTCCTGTGCCTGCAGGAAACCAAGTGCCCGGACGAATTCTTTCCCCATGCGGCATTCGAGGCGCTGGGCTACACCCATCGCCTCGTCCAGGGCATGAAGTCCTACAACGGCGTGGCGATCCTTTCGAAGGTGCCCTTCGCCGCCACCACCATCCATCATCGCTGCGGTAAGGAGGACTGCCGCCACATCGAGGCCGCGCTGGACATCGGCGGCGACCCGATCCTGCTCGACAATCTCTACATCCCGGCGGGCGGCGACATTCCCGATCCGGATCAGAACGTGAAGTTCGCCCACAAGCTCGATTTCTACCGCGAGATGGCCAAGTGGTACGCGGGCCACAAGCCGCGGTCGCGCGCCCGCAAGGGCCTGCGCCGGATCGCCGTCGGCGACCTCAATGTGGCGCCCCTTGAACACGACGTGTGGAACCACAAGCAGCTCCTCAAGATCGTGTCGCACACGCCGGTCGAGGTCGATCTGTTCGGCCGGATGCAGGCTTCCCTCGACTGGATCGACGTGCCACGCCGCTTCGTCGCCTCCGACAAGAAGCTCTATTCGTGGTGGAGCTACCGCAACACCGACTGGCGCGCCTCCAACCGCGGTCGCCGCCTCGATCATATCCTGGCCACCCCGGCGCTGTCGGGCGCCATCAGCAGCTACCGCATCGATTCCGACCTGCGCGACTGGGAGAAGGCATCCGACCACGTGCCGGTGCTGGCGACATTCGATGTCTAGGGAGAAGAACTCATGAGCATCATCGGTGTCCTCGTCATCGGCCTGATCGTGGGCCTGCTCGCACGCTTCATTACACCGGGGCCCAACCCGCGCGGCATCATCGTCACCATGGTGATCGGCATCGTCGGCGCGGTCGTCGCGACCTACGGCGGCCAGGCGCTCGGCCTCTATCAGTTCGGCGAGCCGGCCGGCTTCATCGGCTCGGTGATTGGCGCAGTCGTACTGCTGGTGCTGTTGCGGCTGTTCGCCGACTAACTCGCCCGATAGAGGAAATACCGGCCCGCCGGCACGCCCGGCGGTTCGGGCAGGCGGCGCCAGCGCGGCACTTCGAGCGCCTGGTTGGCGAGCACATAGCCGCCCGGCCCCACCAGGGCGTCGAGCCCCGGACCAAGCCACGCGCCCATGGCCATGTTGGCGGCATGATCGCCGGTGCCGAGATCGGTATGGATCAGCGCCGCCGTCGCCCCGAGCTGGCGCGCGGCACGCGGCAGCGCCTCGCGGGCTTCGCCCAGGAACAGCCGGTCGTCGGGAGGGATGCAGTCGGGATGGGCCGCCACCTGGCGCTCGAAGACGTAGATGTCGCGCCGGGGAAAGAGATCGCGCAGGTGATCGTAGGTCCGCCCGTTACCCAGCCCGACCTCGAGGATGGACCCCGGCAGGGCATCGATCGCGGGCTTGAGGAAATTCAGGCAGTCGCGCTGCGCCCGCATGCGCGCGATGAAACTGTCGAGACGGCTCATGCGGGCATGATCAGGCAGCCTTGGTCGCGGCGCGCAGCTTCTGGTTGGTGTCCTCCAGGCGATGCGCCAGCTCACGCATGATCTCGACGGCCATCTGCGGGAACTCGGCCACCAGCCGGTAGAACATGTCCTTCGAGATCTTGAGCGTGGCCAGGGATTCGCGGGCCTTGATGGTGGCGGTGCGCGGCACATCGCAGAGGATGGCGATTTCGCCGAAGAAGCTGTTCTTCTTCATCTCGGCCACGGCGATCTGGCCGCCGGGCGTGTCGATCAGCACATCTGCCGTGCCGCCCAGGATGACGTACATGGCATCGCCCAGGTCGCCCTGGTGGCAGACCTCCTGGCCGCCGGCGAAGTTCAGCCGCTCGCTGGTGAAGGCCAGAAGCTTCAACTTGGCGGGTTCGATCTTGGAGAAGATCGGCACACCCTTGAGAAGCTCGACTTCCTCGTTGAGGTTCATCGTGTCCTCCTGAAGTTCCTCATGCCGAAGCCATGAGGTCGGTATAGAGCCCGCCGCGCGCCGCCAGTTCGGATGGCGCGCCCTGGGCAACGATCTTGCCGGCCTGCATGATCACGACCTGCTCGAACGGTTCGGCCTGCGCCGGACGATTGGCGATCCACACCACGCCACGCCCGTCGGCCGCAGCCAGGATGTTGTCGCGGATGCGGTCCTGCGTGCGGCCATCGAAGACCGCCACCGCCTCGTTCACGATCAGCAGCTGCGGCCGTTTGATCAGCGCGCGGGCGATGCCGAGCTTCTGGCGTTGGGTCGCCGGCAGGCGTTTGCCGGCGACGCCGACATTATACTCCAGCCCTACACCGATTGCCGAATCGCGCAATCCGAGCTCGTTCAGGACTTCGGTGATCAGCGTGCCGATGCGCGTGTCGGCCTGGGCCTGGCCATAGACCAGGCGTCCGAACAGGATGTTGTCCTGCAGAGTGGCGGCGCTGTTGTAGCGCCTGAAATCGTAGAACTCGACGGCACCGCGCAGGTTGGCGGGCAGGCCCGAGGCGAAGGCATGGCGGGCGCCGAGCAGGCGTTCCTCGACCGCGCCGTCGACCAGGCCGAGGCGGTGGCGGGCCTCGATATAGCGGAAGGGTAGCGTCATCAGGCGCGGCCGGTCGGCCTCGGGCACGGCCTCGATGCCCTTGCCGCCCAACCGCTGCAGCAGCAGCCGGACATTGGGCAGTTCGTCGGCCGAGATGAAACTGTACTGCTCGAACAGCGGGTTGTCGGGCGACAGTCCGGAGAACAGCTCGACCATGGTCTCGGCGATGGTAAGCCCCATGCGCTGCAGGTCGAGTTCGAGCCCGGTCGCCTGCAGCACCGACTGCACGTAGGGGTCGGCGGCGATGTTGTCGCCGTCGAACTGCTTGCCGAGCGGCGTGCCGAACAGCAGGTTCTCGGCGACCGACAGGTTCTTGTTGTAAAGGTCGACGTTGAACGGCTCGACGAGGCCGGCATAGGTCCCGTTCTGCAGCCTGCCGTGCAGGGTGTGGCGCGCCGTGAGGATTTTTTCGGCGAGGTCGGGCCGGAGCGCCGCGTCGATGGTGCCGCGCAGGCCGAGCGAATAGATGTCCTCGTCGATTTCGACCTGACGCAGGGCGTCGACCATGCGCGGCAGCAGATCGGCCGGGCCGGTGGCGCCGGCCAATTGGTAGTCGATCCAGTCGGCGTTGGGATCGAACGGCGGGTTGCCGGCGCGCACCGATTCCTTCCAGAACGCCTCGCGCACCGCGCGCGTGGCGTCGTCGTAGGTGGCGGGCGCCACCGGCCGGAATTTCAGGCCGAACAGCAGGTTTTCGCGGACCGAGAGCGGAAACAGGTAGGTATCCTGGCCGATGTAGGCGGCGCGGGCGCCTAGCACGTACTCCGGCACCTGGAAGAAATCCTGGCCGTCGAGCCGGACCGACCCGCCGGTCGGCAGCACCAGGCGGGCCAGCACCTGGCCCAGCACGTCCTTGCCCGAGCCCGAACCGCCGATCACCGCGAGCTTGGTCGAGGTCGGCACGGAAAGCGTCACGCTGTCGAGCAGCTTCACCCGGCCATCCTCGGAGAAGGTGACGCCGGTCAGTACCAGCTCCTTGCCGAGCGGTGGTGGCGGCCCGTCGGGGATCGCCTGCAGTTCCGGCGGCATCATGCCCTCAGGCTGGAACTGATCGATCACCTGCTCGTACTTGATCTGCACGTCCTGGCGCTGCTGGTCCCAGTCGATCAGCTCCTTGATCGGCGACGGCAGGTCCTTGTAGGCGAGCAGTACGCCGACCACGGCGCCGACGTCCATCTGGCCGGTGATGGCGAAGTAGCCGCCGATCAGGTAGATCGCGAACGGCGTCGCCTGGGAAAGAAAGTTGTTCCAGAACTTGGCGACGAACTTCTTCTGATAAAGATCGAAGCGGATCTTGAAGATGGCGCCCAGCCGCTCGGAGATATCGGCGCGCTCGTAGTTGGCGGCGCCGTGGATGTGGATCTCGTTGACGCCGTCGGCGGTCTCGGCGATGCGGCCGGCGAGCAGCCGGGCCGAGAGCTGTCGCGCGCGGCCCAGCACCAGCACCGGCTTGCGCAGCCGCGGGATGATCGCCATCTGCACGCCCAGCAGGACGATGACGACGATGCCGAGCAGCCAGTTCTGCATCATGATGAAGATGATGGCCGTCAACGCCTGGCCACCCAGGAACATCGGCGCCACGAAGGCATCGCCGATGAAGCCGCCCAGCGGCTCGACCTCGTCCTTGACCATGGTGGCAAGCTCGGCCTGCTTGACCTTGCGGAAATGGGCCGGCGGGAATCGCAGGATCCGGTCGTAGAGTTCGTAGCGCAGGCGGCGCAGCATGCGCTCGCCCATGCGGCCCTTCTGGGTGTTGATCGTCTTCTTGAACTGGCCGTTCACGACCACGGCGCCCAGGAAGACGAAGCTCATGACAACCAGGTACTGGAGCTGGTCGACCTGGAAGCCGTCGAAGAAGCGGATCACCGTGCCGGGCAGGATCGCCGAGAGGTCGAGTTCCCAGACCAGGAACGGGATGGTCTTGCTGTCCTTGAAGGCATTGCCCTGGATGCCGTTGTTGATGACCGACTTCGGCACCGTGAGCGACAGGAAGTAGAAAAGCTGTGCCAGTACCACGAGCGCCAGGATCACGAGCTGCTCGGGCCGGCTGTGTCGCCAGATGTAAGTGAATAGATTGCGTTGCATCGAATCCCGCGCGGCGCCGGCCCGGTTCTGGAGCCGAGTCCGGTATATTCGATCAGCCCCTTGATTACATTCGATTTTTCGTGTCTGAGAGGCTCGATTTCACGCCGCCGCCCGGCTGTGGCATAGTCCGGCAACATTCACCGGTCGGGGCAGGAGGCGCTTCGTCCAGGGGGAGACGCGTCGCATGCCCGCCAGCAGCCGGTCTAAGCGTGTGCTGATCTACAGCCACGACTCCTTCGGTCTCGGCCACGTGAGCCGCTGCCGCACCATCGCCAATGCCCTCGTCGAGGCCGACCAGTCGGTGTCGGTCCTGATCCTGTCGGGCTCGCCGATGATCGGATCCTACGAATTCCGCTCCGGCATCGACTTCGTACGCGTGCCCGGCGTGGTCAAGCAGATCGATACGGGCGAATACGACTCCGCCAACCTCCGGGTCGGCGTCGAGCACACGATGGAGATGCGCACGCGCATCATCCGCGACACCGCCGACATCTTCCGGCCCGACCTCTTCATCGTCGACAAGGAGCCGCTGGGCTTGCGTGGTGAGGTCGGCCCGGCGCTGCGGCTGCTCAAGGACCGCGGCACGCCGCTGGTGCTCGGCCTGCGCGACGTCATGGACGATCCGGCGGCGCTCGCCCAGGAGTGGGAGCGCAAGAAGATCGTGCCGGCGCTGCGCGACCTCTACGACGAGATCTGGATCTACGGTCTGCCACAGATCAACAAGCCGCTCACCGGCATCGACGTGCCGCCATCGGTGCGGCACAAGACGGTCTACACCGGCTACCTGCACCGCGAGCTGCCGCTGCACGCCGACGTCCCGCATGAGATCGAGGAGATCGACGGGCCGTTCATCCTGGTCACTTCCGGCGGCGGCGGTGACGGCGAGGATCTGGTCGACTGGGTGCTCGCGGCCTACGAGCACGATCCCCACATTCCCTATGGCGCGGTGATCGTCTTCGGTCCGTTCATGTCGGCGACGGCGCGCGAGTCTTTCAAGGATCGTGCCGCGAAGTTCAAGAATATCCGCACCCTCACCTTCACCAACAATCTCGGCGCGCTGATGCAGCGCGCGGCGGGCGTGGTCGCCATGGGCGGCTACAACACCTTCTGCGAAATCCTGTCGTTCGACAAGAAGGCGATCATCGTGCCGCGCACCAAGCCGCGGCTGGAGCAGTTCATCCGGGCTCGCGCCGCGCGCAACATCGGCCTGATCGAGATGCTGGATGCCGACAAGGGCCGCGATCCGCAGGCCATGGCAACGGCGTTGCGCCAGTTGCCGCAGCAGGGCCTGCCGAGCGACGTCGTGGTGCCCGGCCTGCTCGACGGTCTCGGCAATGTCTGGCGTCTGGTCGCCAAGCAGCTCATGCACCCGCACCGCGGCCCGGCGTCGCTCGACGCGATGGAAAGCAGCGCGGAGCCGGCGCCTGATCCGGCGCCCAACTCGACGGTCGCCCCGCCCGTGCGCGCCAGGACCTAAGCACCGGCTGCTCATGTCCGTCGCAATGGGCGCGCGCGTCGCGGTCGTGCTGAAAGGCTGGCCGCGCCTTTCCGAGACCTTCATCGCCCAGGAGCTGGCCGGTCTCGAGGCGCGCGGCGTCGCGCTCGAGATCTGGTCGCTGCGCCGGCCGACTGACAAGTTCCACCATCCGGTCCACGATCGCGTGGCCGCGCGCACCGTCTACCTGCCCGAATACCTCAAGGACGATCCGCGCCGCGTGTTCGAGGGCTGGCGCAAGGCGCGCCGCCTGACGGGCTATGCTGCCGCGCGGCGCAAGTTTCTTGCCGACCTCAGGCGCGATCCAACCGCCAACCGAGTCAGGCGCTGGGGGCAGGCGCTGGTGCTGGCGGCCGAGCTGCCGCCGTCGATCGACCGGCTGTACGCTCACTTCCTGCATACGCCGGCCTCGGTCACGCGCTATGCGGCAGCCCTTCGCGGCCTGCCGTGGAGCGTGTCGGCGCATGCCAAGGACATCTGGACCAGCGAGGCGTGGGAGCTTTCGGAGAAGCTCGACGATTGCGCCTGGCTGGTCACCTGCACGGCGATCGGCCTACGGCGCCTGAAGGAACTGGCGCCCCATCCGGAACGCCTGCGCCTCGTCTATCACGGTCTCGACTTCGCCTATTTGCCGCCGCCACCGCCGCTGCGACCGCGTCGCGACGGCACCGATGCGGCCGATCCGGTGGTCATCCTGTCGATCGGCCGCAAGGTCGAGAAAAAGGGCTACGACGATCTCCTGGATGCTCTGGCCAGGCTGCCGCGCGATCTGCACTGGCGCTTCGAGCATGTCGGCGCGGGCGGCCTGTCCGACGCGCTGAAGGCTCAGGCGGCGTCGCTCGGCATCGCCCAGCGCTGCATCTGGCACGGCGCGCAGCCGCAAAAAGCGGTGTTTGCCGCCTTGGCGCGCGCCGACCTGTTCGTGCTGGCCAGCAAGAAGGCGGCCGATGGCGACCAGGATGGCCTGCCGAACGTGCTGATGGAAGCCGCGCACCAGGGCCTGCCGCTCGTGTCGACGCACGCGGCCGCCATCGGCGAGTTTATCGACGATGGCGTGAGTGGTCTCTTGGTCGCGCCAGCGGCGCCCGATGAACTGGCGGTCGCCCTCGCCCGCCTCGTGGCAAATCCGGATCTTCGCGCTCGCCTGGCCGCGCGAGCCGCCGAGATTCTGCGTGCGGGCTTCTCCTTCGACTCGGGCGTCGACTGGATTGCCGACGCGCTCGGCGGACAAGGAATGGGCCAGCAACGCTCGCAAACGGCGCGCGCCGCGGAGTAGGCCCATGCGCGTGCTGCTGCACACGCCACTCAAGCCGCCGGACAATCCCACGCCCTCGGGCGATCGCGAGATGGCGCGCGGACTCGCCCGCCTGCTGCGTCGCCTCGGCCATGATGTGATCATGCCAGCGGCAAGCCGCATGGCGCCCGGGGTGCCGATGCCCGACGCTCATCTTGGCCTCGAACGCGAGGCCCGTCGGCGCGCGGCGCGATTGATCGGCCGTTGGAAGTCTCTGCCGGCCGGCCATCCCGAGCGCTTCGACCTCTGGTTCACCTATCATTGCTACTACCGCAAGCCCGACTGGCTGGGGCCGATCGTGACGGCAGCACTCGGCATTCCCTATGTGATCGCCGAAGCGAGCCACGCGCCGCGCCGCGCCCAGGGCCTGACGCGGCTCGGCCATCGCGCCGTCGAACGCGCACTCGCCGCCGCCGACCTGGTGCTGACGGTCAATCCGCGTGACGTCGCCGGTGTACGGGCGCGGCTTCGCCCCGGTGCCCGCCAGGCGAGGTTGCCGCCCTTCATCGATGTGGCGCCGTTCCGCGCCGGAGCACCGCGGGCGGCGAACGACGTGCCCTTGCTGTTGAGCGTCGGCATGATGCGCACCCGCGACAAGCTCGCGTCCTACCGCGTTCTCGCCCAAGCCCTTCTGCTCCTGAAGGACCGCAAGTGGCGAGCGGTGCTGGTCGGCGATGGCCCGGCACGCGGTGAAATCGAGGCACTGATGGGCCCCCTTGGGGCGCGCGTGCGCTTCGCCGGCGCCGTGGCACACGCCGATCTGCCGGCGCTTTATGCGGCGTCAGACCTTTACCTTTGGCCCGCAATCAACGAAGCCTACGGCATGGCATTCCTCGAAGCCCAGGCGGCCGGCTTGGCCGTGGTCGCCGGCCGGACCGGCGGCGTGCCCGCGGTCGTGGCCGATGGCACCACGGGCTTGCTGACACCGATCGGCGACGCTGCGGCCTTTGCCTCGGCTGTGGCGCGACTGCTCGACGCGCCCGATGAGCGCGCACGGCTGGCCGCCGCAGCCGCCGCCCGCGTCGCCGCGCATCACGACGAAAGCGCCGCCGCTCGGGCGCTGGCGACCGCGCTACGGGGCCTGCGATGAGCGCCGTGCCCTTCGCCATCCTGCGGCACGCGCCGACCGAGTGGAACGCCTTGGGCCGGCTGCAGGGCCTCACCGACACCGGCCTCAGCCGCGACGGCGAGGCTGCGGCGCGACGCTGGCGCCTGCCGCCGCCGGCCGATGGCTGGAAGCGAGTGTCCAGTCCCCTGCAACGGGCGCGCCGCACGGCCGAACTGCTGCAGCCGACTGTTGCCGTCACCGTCTGCTCGGAGCTGCGCGAAATGAGCTTCGGTGTCTGGGAGGGCCGCACCCTGGCCGAGCTGCGTGCGGCGGGTGGCGAGACGTTCGCCGCCGCCGAGAACACCGGTCTCGATTTCCAGCCGCCGGGCGGGGAGTCCCCGCGCACGACGATGACTCGCATCGGCCGCTGGGCGGCGGATCTGGCGCGCGCCGGCGAGCCCGCAGTTGCCGTGTCGCACAAGGCAGCCATTCGCGCCTTGCTGGCGTTGGCGACCGGCTGGAACATGCTGGGCCGGCCGCCGCACAAGCTCGACTGGCGCTCGGCCCATTTCTTCGTCACCCACGACGACGGTCGGGTCGCGATCGACCGCCTGAATGTGTCGCTCGAACCCGCATCATGACCGGGCGCGTCTTCTTCTATGTGCAGCACCTTCTGGGCATCGGCCATCTCCGCCGCGCCGCCACGCTCGCGCGGACCATGGCGGCCGGTGGTTTCGACGTGCTGCTGGTTTCGGGCGGCGCGCCAATCGACGGGCTGGCGCTGGGCGGCGC
>JAUXST010000285.1 GCA_030679805.1 Reyranella sp.
CGCGGGGCGATGTTCTTGCCGACCGAGTCGGCGGCCATCACGACGTGGCTGTAGTTCGGGGCCAGCTTGACGACGAGCGGCGCGATGTCCTCGGCCAGCCAGTTGGCGTAGGCCGCATCCTCGGCCTGCAGCACCTTGGCGACACCCTGGATCGCGGCCGCCGACTGGGCAGCCTCGCCGGCATTGCTGCCGGCCACCAGGACATGCACGTCCGAACCCATCTGGGATGCCGCGGCAACAGCGTTGGCGACATTGGCGCGGACTGTCTTGCCGTCATGCGCGGCGACAACGAGGATGGCCATGATCAGATCACTCCCGCTTCGTTGCGCAGCTTGTCGACCAATTCGGCGACCGTCTTCACCTTGATGCCGGCCTTGCGCTTGGGCGGCTCCTCGACCTTGAGCGTCTTGAGGCGCGGCGCGACATCGACGCCCAGCGCATCGGGCGCCAGAACCTCGATCGGCTTCTTCTTGGCCTTCATGATGTTCGGCAGCGAGGCGTAGCGCGGCTCGTTGAGGCGCAGATCGGTGGTGATTACCGCCGGCAGCTTGATCTTGATGTTCTCGAGGCCGCCGTCGACCTCGCGCTTCACCTCGGCCGAGCCGTCGGCGACGTGCAGCTTGTTGGCGAAGGTGCCCTGCGACCAGCCGAGAAGGGCGGCCAGCATCTGGCCGGTCTGGTTGGAGTCGTCGTCGATCGCCTGCTTGCCGACGATCACCAAGCCAGGCTGCTCCTTGTCGACCACTGCCTTCAACAGCTTGGCGACGGCCAGCGGCTGCAGTTCGGCATCAGTCTGGACGAGGATACCGCGGTCGGCGCCCATGGCGAGCGCGGTGCGGATCGTCTCCTGGCATTGGACCGGTCCAGCGGAAAAGGCGATGACCTCGGTCGCGAGCCCCTTCTCTTTCATGCGAAGCGCCTCTTCCACGGCGATCTCATCGAAGGGGTTCATGGACATCTTGACGTTCGCCGTCTCGACACCCGTGTTGTCGGCCTTTACGCGGATCTTGACGTTGTAGTCGATGACCCGCTTGACCGCGACCAGCACTTTCATCGCGTTGCGCCTATAGGTGAGTTGCGGCCGGACCTCCCGCCCGGCGAAGGGGTTTTCGTGTACGGGGCCTCAGCCGATCATGTCAAGACTATGTCGCGCTGCACAAAACCGCACAGTGGAAGCTTTTTCCTTGATCTTTCAACAGCTTGGGGTCTCTGGCGCCCGCCATGGCCGCCTGCGGCACATCCCGCACATGGGCGCGCGCACGTGATCAGAGGACTGTTTGGCGTACCTGGTCGTCTGCCGGTTCACTGCCAGGGCAACTGCAACCGCGGTCATGAAAGGACGATATCGTAGCGAACGTAGTCGGTGAGTTGAGCGACACGGTCGTACAGCGCGCGTGCCGCTGCATTGTCCGCCTCTGTGTGCCAATAAATCCGGCGCCAGCCACGATCCCGGCCGCGCGCGATCAAGGCATCGATCAGCCTTCGCCCTACGCCAGTGCCACGGGCCGACGCGTCGACCCAGAGATCCTCAAGATAGCAAACCATCCGATCGCTGAATGTGTGGGGATGAAGCACGTAGTGCGCAAACCCGACCAGCCTCCTTTCAGTGCCTGGTCCTCCAGACACCAGCGCACCGACCGGATGCCCAGGGTCCATGATCCGGCGCCACAACTCCCGATTTTCCACTACCGAGAGCGATGCGCCGAAATGCGCGCAATTGGCCAACCACATTCGGTGCCAGGCCGGCCAATCGGCCATCTCTGCCTCGCGAGGGTCCACTGTTGCCATCGTCAATCTCCTATGGGTGCCCTTCCGAACTTCGCGCAGCCGCTGCTACGTCGCGTCACCACCAGAGTTGAGAGGCGTCACCGAGCCCCGCCCGGCACCCACAGCACATCCGTCCCGCCATTGTCGTTGAGCCGCCGCGCCAGCACGAACAGGTGATCGGAGAGGCGATTGATGTACTTGATCGCTTCCGGGTTGATCTCCTGCTCGGCGGCCAACCTCGTCATGCAGCGTTCGGCCCGGCGCGAGACGGTGCGGGCGAGATGCAAGCGCGCCGCGACCTCGCTGCCGCCAGGCAGGATGAAGGAGTTGAGCGGCGCGAGCTCGGCATTCATGGCGTCGATCTCTTTCTCGAGACGCTCGACCTGGCTCGCCACGATGCGCAACGCGCCCTCGCCACGCTTGCTCTGGCCTTCGGGCGTGCAGAGGTCGGCGCCGAGGTCGAACAGATCGTTCTGGATGCGTCCGAGCATGGCATTCGCCTCGCCAAGGTGCGGACCACCCAGGACGGCGTGGTCGATGGCGCTGCGGGCGAGGCCGATGACGGAATTGGTCTCGTCGACCGTGCCATAGGCCTCGACGCGGATATCGTGCTTGGCGACACGCTCTCCACGGCCGAGCGACGTTTGCCCCGTATCGCCGCCGCGCGTGTAGATACGATTGAGATTGACGGCCATCGGTTTCAGCTCCGGCTCGCGAGGTACCACAGGAGAATGAGGGCGATCGTCAGGAACTGAAGGCGCACGCGCCACCACATCAGCCGGTTGCTGCGTCGTCCGCCTTCAGTCGTCCCTTCGACATTGCGGCTCATGCTGATGAGGCCGGCGAACAACATGCCGAGCGTGGCAAGCATGGACACGATGACCAGGACGAACAGGATGCCGGCGATGCTCATGCAACTCTCCTCCCGTCTCTTCTATCACGCATTATGGCGGCCTGCTCCGGTGCGCGCCGTCGCCCACGGGCGCGCCTCGCGCGACGGCGCAACCCCGGTCGTCGCCCGGAAGATCGCCTCGGCGGTCTGCTCGCCCGACCAGAGAGCTGCATGCACCGTGCCGTATTCTACCGGTTCGGTCGCCTCGCCGGCGAAGAAGACACGGCCGCCGAGCGGTCGCGCATAGCCAGTGCCGTCGTCCGGGTCGCTGCCGACGCCAGGGTAGGAATAGCCGCCGCGCGACCAGGGATCGCTCAGCCAGCGCGGAAAGGCCATGGCTTCAGGTTCGGGAATGTCGTTGCCAAACATGGCCCGCAGCGACTTCATCGCCACCGCCGTCACTTCCGCGTCGGGCGCGTCGCGGTCGAGATGGATCGCCGTCTGGCCGTTGCTGAAGCTCAGCAGGATGGGCAGGCCGGTCTCCTGCTCGTGGCTCACCCAGGTGTTGAAGGTGCCGCGCCGGTCGGGCGCGTCGGGCAGCCGGCCGAACCATTTCGGCTGCTCGGGCCAGAAGCGCTGCGGAAAGCGCAGGTAGATCTTGCCGAGAATGCCGCCGCCGTAGCCCAGCCGGTCGAGCGCGGCGCGCTGCGCCGGCGGCGGCATCGGATCGAGGACCGGCAGGCCGGCGCGCAACAGACCCACCGGAACGGCGATCACCACCCGGTCCGCCTCGATCTTCTCGCCGCCTTGCAGGATCGCGGTGACGCCGGCGCCGGTCCAGCCAATGCGCTCGACGACAACACCGTGGCGAATGTCGAGCCCCTCCGCCGCATCGTCGATCAGCGTGCGGAAGCCCCCCTTGGGCTGGGCGTTGCGGTCGAGACCCTCGGTCGGGAACCATTCCTCCGCCGAGACCTTGTCCCACGGCGCACTCTGCACGCCCTCGCTCATCTCGATGAAGGTTGCCACCACCAGCTTGTCGATCTCCGGCAGCCACCGGGCACGCAGCAACGGTTCGACCGCCTGTTTCACGGAGATCGAGCGCGGCCCGTTCACGCGCGCCATCGCCCTGCTCTTCCAGCTCGCCCATTCGATCGCGGCCTTGAAGGCCATCCGTCCCATCACGGCGCGACGTCGCTGGCCCTCCCGCGTCGGCGCCGTCGCCCGCTCATCGATCAGCAGGCGCTCGCCCTGGTTTTCGACCAGCTCGATGCCGAGCTTTTCGCACCACAGCGCCAGCGGATTGCCGTCGACGCCATGGATCCACGAGCCGCCGAGATCGAGCGGCGCGCCGAGGCGGTCGTCGGTCCAGACGCGGCCGCCCAGGCGCCCCCGCGCCTCAAGGACCGTGACGCCAAAGCCCGAATCCCTGAGCAGGCGGGCCGTCACCAGTCCCGCCATGCCGGCCCCGACTACGAGCACGCGCTCGGGCCGGCCGTTGCCCATCGACCAGGAGCCGGTCACACCGCCACCAGGGCTGGCAGCTTCTTCATGTCGTCGAACCATTCGCCGCCGGCCGTGACCAGGACGGAACGGTCGGCATAAGGCGCGCCGACATAGGCCAACGCGCGCATGCCCGCCGAACGCGCGGCCTGGAGGCCGGGCAGCGAATCCTCGATCACGATGCACTCGAAAGGCTGCGCGTTCATGCGAAGCGCCGCATGCAGGAAGAGGTCGGGAAACGGCTTTCCGCGCGGCACTTCCGAGGAGCTGAAGATGCGGCCCTCGAAGCGCGACCAGAGTCCCGTGATGCCGAGTGACACGCGCATCTTGTCGAGCCCGCCCGAGCTCGCCACGCAGGTCGCCGCACCTGCCGCCTCGAGGACGTCGATCGCCTCGGCGACGCCCGGCACGGGTTTTAGCGGCGCATCATGAAAGGCTCGCATCGTATCGGCCTGCAGGCGATCGACGAAGTCGTCCGGCAGCCTGCGGCCGAGCACACCTTCGACGATCTCGATGCAGGACTTCATCGAGCGGCCCATCAGCCGGCACATCGTCTCCTCGACGGTCCAGTCGAGGCCCTCGTGCGCCAGCGCGCGGGCAAAGCACGTGTTGGAAAGCGGCTCGCTGTCGACCAGCACGCCGTCGCAATCGAAAATGACAAGCACGCCGTGCTTGTATCAGAACGGCTTGTCGCCCGCGACCGTGACGCGGTTGCCGCTGCGGGTATGCGGCCAATAATCCCACATGGCGCGATGCTGGACGCATCGATTGTCCCAGAAGGCGATGGAGTTCTCGCGCCAGCGGAAGCGGCACTGGAACAGCGGATTCTCCATGTGCTCGTAGAGATAGCGCAGGATGGCGTCGCTTTCGTCGCGCGGCACGCCGACCAACAGGCGCGTGAAGCCGCGGTTGACGTAGAGGCCCTTCTTGCCCGTCACCGGATGGGTGCGCA
>JAUXST010000020.1 GCA_030679805.1 Reyranella sp.
GGATCGCCAGCGCCCGCGCCGCCAGCATCCAGGCCTGGTCGGGGTTGGAGGCCTGGTGATGCTGGGTCTCGCGCGAGATCGCGGCACTCGGAATGACCACGCCGTTGACGCTGACCGGTTCGGGCCGGGTGAAGCGACGACGGGCCGGGCGCGGCGTGGCGGCAGGCTGAGGGGTGCTCATGGCGTTCACTCCGCCGGTTGACGAGAAGCCGGTGACGGCCGGCGGCGGCGCACGACCTGGTAGCCGCGACGGCCGAGGTACCAGACCGGCGCCGACCAGATGTGCACCAGGCGACTGAACGGGAAGACCAGGAACAGGGTCATGCCGAGCACGAGGTGCGTCAGGTAGGGCCAGGCGAGTCCCTGCAGGGTCTTCGGATCGACCGGATGCAGGATCACGATGCCCTGCGCCCAATGCGACAGGATCAGCATCACCGAGCCATCGGAATGGGCGAAGGAGAAGGGCAGCGTGGCGAGGCCGAGGCAGAGCTGGAGCCAGAGGATCGCCAGGATCGCGATGTCCATCACCGAGCTGTTGACGCGGATGCGGACATCGAACAGGCGGCGGTGCAGCAGCATCGTCAGGCCGACGAAGCAGACGACGCCCGCGATGCCGCCGGCGGCGACGGCGATCAGCTGCTTCTGCTCGACGGTGATGACCAGGGTGTAGAGCGGGGTCGGCGTCAGCAGACCGACCGTGTGCCCCATCAGCAGGAACAGGATGCCGATGTGGAACAGGTTGGAACCCCAGGCGAGCTGGCGCTTGCGCAGGACCTGGCTGGAGCTGGCGCGCCACGTGTATTGCTCGCGGTCGAAGCGGACCAGGCTGCCGAGCAGGAAGATCGTCAGGCAGATGTAGGGATACCAGACGAACAGGAGATGGAAGACGTAGTCTCTCATGACCGGACTCCCGGGCTGGACGGCGAGGCGGCGCGGCGCCCGGCCGATCTTTCGTGCACGAGCGGCGGGGCGACGCCGTCGGCCGGCCGCATGGCGGCGCGCAACCGGGTCGAAAGCCCCTCGACGCCGCACGCGCCTTTCGCGTCGGCGGAACCGGGACCGAAGGTCACTTCCTCCTCTTCCCAGGCCGCATCCAGCGCCTCGAGATCGTCGGGTTCGGGATCGGGCTCGGCACGCAGGACCGCCAGCGCCTTCTCGTCGAGCCTGGCCTTCGAAATCGCCAGCAGCGCCGACATCACGCCGACATAGGGCGAACCTCGCTTGGCCAGACGCTCCTTCAGCGCCGCGATCACGTTGGCCGGCTGGCCGATGAGTTCGATTGCCGCCTGGGGCGGGCGCGTAGAAGCATATTCCAGGAACAACGGCAGGAAGTCCGGCAGTTCAGTCGCCGTCGGCGTGTAGCCGCTCTCCTCATAGAGCTTGAGCAGATCGACCATGGCCTGGCCGCGGTCGCGGCTCTCGCCATGGACATGCTCGAAGAGGTGCAGCGACAGCGACCGCGTGCGGTCGAACAGCAGGCCGTAGCGCTCCTGCAGGTCGTAGAGATCGCCGCCGGCGAGGTCGTCGACCAGGCGATGCAGCCCGGCGCGTTCGGCCACCGACAGGACCGTGTCGCCGTCGATCACCTGGCGGATTTCGTCGGCCGCCGCGATGAGGTCGGCGGTCGGGTAGGAGAGCAGTGCGGCCAAGGCCCTGAGCGTCTTCATCACACAACCTCCATCGGGTTCTTGCTGCGGAGCTTGCCGCCGGAGAAGAGGTTGCCGCCGCTGTCGCCGGACGAGCAGCCGTTGCCGAAGCTGAAGCCGCAGGCACCGCGGAGCTGGTAGGCGTCCTCGGCGGTCTCGCGATGGGCGGTCGGGATCACGAAGCGATCCTCGTAATTGGCGATCGCCATGATCTGGTACATGTCCTCGATCTGCTGCGGGCTCAGCCCGACGCGGGCCGCGACGGCGCCGTCGATCACGCCATCGACCGTCTTGGCGCGCATGTAGGTGCGCATGGCGAGCATGCGCTCCAGGCCGCGCGCCACCGGCCCCTCGTCGCCCGCGGTCAGCAGATTGGCAAGATAGCGCAGCGGAATGCGCAGCGAGCGGACGTCGGGCATGCCGCCGTCGATGCCCATCTTGCCGGCCTCGGCCGCCGCCTGGATCGGCGACAGCGGCGGCACGTACCAGACCATCGGCAGGGTGCGGTACTCGGGATGCAGCGGGAAGGCGACCTTCCACTCCATCGCCATCTTCCACACCGGCGACCGGCGCGCGGCCTCCAGCCAGGCATCCGGCACGCCGTCGCGGCGCGCCTGGGCGATCACCTTCTCGTCGTTGGGATCGAGGAAGATGCCCATCTGCGCGTCGTAGAGCTTCTTGTCGTCGGCGACGCTGGCCGCCTGCTCGATGCGGTCGGCGTCGTAGAGCATGACGCCGAGGTAGCGGATACGACCGACGCAGGTCTCGGAGCAGACCGTCGGCTGCCCGGCCTCGATGCGCGGGTAGCAGAAGGTGCACTTCTCCGACTTGCCTGACGACCAGTTGAAATAGATCTTCTTGTAGGGGCAGCCGGACACGCACATGCGCCAGCCGCGGCACTTGTCCTGGTCGATCAGGACGATGCCGTCCTCCTCCCGCTTGTAGATGGCACCTGACGGGCAAGCCGCCACGCAGGCCGGGTGGAGACAAT
>JAUXST010000023.1 GCA_030679805.1 Reyranella sp.
GCCCGGTTGAGGCCCTGGCAGTCGAGCTGGCCCAGTCCCGCCGGCGGCTTCTCGCCGTGACGCAGCAGGACGATGGTCTGTGTTGCCGGATCAGCGGCTCGCGCGATAGGCCCGGCGAGAACCAGGCTCGCGAGGCCGAGCCCCAGGCAAAGGACGATGGCCGACATTCTCACGATACGATCTCCAAATGAGCGGCTAGATGATCTTCCGCGCCCGCAGATCTGCAACCTCGGCGGAAGTGTAGCCAAGCTCCGAAAGAATCGCGTCGTTGTGCTCACCGAGCTCAGGCGCGATACCGGGCTTGGCGGGCGTCTCGGAGAACTGCCAGGGCGTGCCATGCACCTTGAGCTTCTTGCCGAACTTCGGATAGTCGACATGGGTGACGTAGCCGTTGGCCAACACGTCGGGATCGTTCGAGGCTTCCAGGAGTGTGTTGATCGGCGCCGAGACGATGTCGGAACCGCGCAGCTTCGCCACCCATTCATCGCGCGTGCCAGTGGCAAAGAGGCTGTCGAGCAGCGCCAGAAGCTCGATGCGCTTTTCGTCGTTGTCGATGATGACGCCGAGATTCTCGAAGCCTGCCGCCTTGATGCGCTCGGCAAAACCCAGGCCCTCCATGGCATCGTGCCAGTTCTCCGGACCGGTGAGCTGGAACACCAGGGGCTTGCCGTGGCGGTCATTGAAGCTGGCACTGATGCCGGCACGCTGCGCGGTGCCGGTGATGCGTGCCTGGCCCGTCACCGGGTTCTTGTTGCGCCACATCGTCGTGGTGAAAGTCCAGCCCATCAACCGGATCACCGCACCGAGCAGTGACAGCTCGATCTTCTGGCCCTGGCCCGTGGCGCGCGCGTGGGTGAGTGCCGCGAGCGCGCCGCCGAAGGCCAGCATGGCGCAGCTCTCGTCGGCCACCGAGGCGATGCCGGTGCGCATCGGCAGGCCGGGATTGGAATAGGCCTCGGCGATGCCGCCCAGCGCCTGCGCCATTGAATCGGTGCCCGGCAGGTGCCCGTTCGGCCCCTTAGTGCCATAGCCCGAGATCGACACATAGACGAGCTTGGGATTGATCTTGCGCAGTTCCTCGTAGCCGAAACCGTTCTTTTCAGCCGCGCCGGGCCGGAAATTCTGGCCGAAGATGTCGGCCTTGGCGACCAGCTTGTGCAGGATGGCACGGCCTTCCGGCGATTTGAGATTGAGCGTCACGCTCTTCACGCCGCGATTGTTGGTCTCGAAGAAGGTCGAAGGCATACCGGGCAGCACGGTCATGTGGCGCGAGCCGTCGCCGCCTTCAGGTACCTCGATCTTGATGACGTCGGCGCCGAGATCGGCCATCAGCATGTAAGGCACGGTGCCCGCCTGCGCCGTAGAGCAGGAGACAACTTTTACGCCCTGCAGCGGGCCCCATGACGAAGATCTGGGCGGTGCGGACATTGACGCGTTCTCCTATTCGAACAGGTGGCAAGCGACGAAGTGACCAGGCGCGACCTCGCGCAGCTCAGGTTCACGCCGCGAGCAGTGTGGCATGACATAGGGGCAACGCGTGTGGAAGCGGCAGCCGGGCGGCGGATCGAGCGGCGACGGCACCTCGCCCTTGAGCTCGATTTCCTCCGCTGCCTGGCCCGGCCACGCCACCAACACAGCCGAAAACAAGGCCTTGGTATAGGGATGGCGAACGTCGTCGAACAGGGCAGCGGTCGGCGCCTTCTCGACGATCTTGCCGAGATACATCACTACTGTGTGGTCGGCCATGTGGCGCACGGTGGCGAGATCGTGCGCCACCAGCAGGTA
>JAUXST010000287.1 GCA_030679805.1 Reyranella sp.
AACGCCTGGCGGCGCAGGGCCGAGGGGTCGATGTCCGGCGACAGCTTGCCGGCCATCTGCAGCACCAGCCCGCCATGCAGGGTGGCCCAGAGCATATGGGCGATCATCATCGGGTCGCCCTTGGCCGCGCCGGACGCCACCAGCGCCTGGGCATGCCGCGCCATCATCGCGCGCGCCCGGGCCGAGGCCGCGACCAGCTCGGGGTATTCGACCTCGTTCGGCTGCGAAAAGTCAAACATCAGGCGATAGGCGTCGGGATTGCCCAGGGCGAACCGCACATAGGCCCGGCCGGTAGCCTCCGACAGTTGCTGCGGGTCGCTCAGCCCGGCCGTCGCCTGTTCCATGGCCGTGGCGAAGCGCGCGAAGCCGCTGGCCCGCACGGCGGCGAGGATCGCGTCCTTGTCCTTGAAGTAGCGATAGGGGGTCATCGGACTGACCCCGAGCTCGGCGGCCAGCTGGCGCATGGTCACCCCGTCGGGGCCCCGCTCGCCGAACAGCCGCTCGGCCGCGGCGATCAGGCGCTCGCGGAAATCGGCGACGTCGGTGTCGGACAGCAGGCGGGGCATGGAGCGTTGGACTCTGAAGGTGAGGCAGATTTACAGTGTACGCTCATCATCACGCAAGGACACGGGACATGACCGCGCCAGCCTGGGACTTTCTCGTCGGCAAGACCGACCTGCACCAGACCCGCGTGGACGCCGCGCCCCTTGGCCCCCTGGCCGACGGCGACATCCGGCTGAAGGTCGAGTCCTTCGCCCTGACGGCCAACAACATCACCTACGCCGTCTATGGCGACCGGATGGGCTACTGGAAATTCTATCCCGCGCCGGAAGGGTGGGGGCGCATTCCGGTCTGGGGCTACGCCGTGGTCGAGGCCTCGCGGCATCCGGAGATCGCCGTCGGCCAGCGCTTCTTCGGCTATGTGCCGATGTCGACCCACATGACCGCAACGCCGCGCAAGACCGCGACCGGCTTCTTCGAGACCTCGCCCTGGCGCGCCGGTCTGGCCGCCCCCTACAACCAGTACCGCGCGGTCGAGGGCGTCGAGGCGCATGAGGACGAGCAGTCGCTGCTCTATCCGCTGTTCATGACCAGCTGGTTGATCGACGACATGCTGGCCGACAACGGCTTCCACGGCGCCGCGTCGGTGGTGCTGTCCAGCGCCTCGAGCAAGACGGCCATTGGGCTGGCGCATCTGCTGCACAGGGCCGGCAAGGTGAAGGTGATCGGCCTGACCTCGCCCGGTAACGCCGCCTTCGTCGAGAGCCTCGGCGACTACGACCAGGTGATCCCTTACGAGGGCCTGGGCGGGGCGGCGATCGACGAACCGGTGGTCTATGTCGACTTCGCCGGCAACGCGGGCCTGCGCGCCGCCGTGCATCACCGGTTCGGCGAGGCCCTGGTCCATGACTGCGTGGTCGGCGGCACCCACTGGGAGGCCGAACCCGAGAGCCACCACGGCCTGCCCGGCGCCCCGCCAACCTTCTTCTTCGCCCCCGACCGCATCCGCAAGCGCCGGGAGGACTGGGGTCCGGGCGGGCTGGAGGCCCGGTTCGCCGAAGCCTGGCCGGTGTTCATCGCCGACAGCACCCGGTGGATGAAGGTGGAGCGGCGCGGCGGCCCCGAGGCCGTGCGCCAGACCTATCTCGACGTGCTGGACGCCATCGCCTCGCCGGATCAGGGATTCATCTGCACGCCGTGAAATCCGGGCTTGCGGTTGTTAATTTACGTTGTAAGTTGACGCTGTAAAGATTGGTCAGGGAGGCCGACATGGACCGTGACGCGCGCGTGAACCCCTATCTGGCGGGCGCCTTCGCCCCGATCCGGTCGGAGGACGACTTCGAGCTCGCCATCGAGGGCGAAATCCCCGCCGGCCTGCGCGGGGCCCTCTATCGCACCGGCCCCAATCCGCAATTCGAGCCGCGCGACCCCAACCACCACTGGTTCGGCGGCGACGGCATGATCCACGCCTTCCACATCGAGAACGGCAACGTCTCCTACAAGAACCGCTGGGTGCGCACGCCCAAGTGGGAGATCGAGAACAAGGAGGGCGAGGGCCTCTCCGGCACCTTCGGCAATCCGCGCTTCACCGATCCGCGCGTGATGGCGCTCAACTCGACCATCGCCA
Organism: Reyranella sp.; assembly: GCA_030679805.1. Taxonomy (GTDB): domain Bacteria; phylum Pseudomonadota; class Alphaproteobacteria; order Reyranellales; family Reyranellaceae; genus Reyranella. The sequence goes on from JAUXST010000287.1 coordinate 2,129, forward strand.
ACACCAACATCGTCTGGCACGCCGGCCGCCTGCTGGCGCTCGAGGAAGCGCATGCGCCCTATTCGCTCGATCCGGCGAGCCTGATGCCGGTCGGGCCCGACGGCGGCTACGAGACCTACGGCAACAAGCTGAACGGCCCGTTCACCGCGCATCCCAAGTTCGATCCCGAGACCGGCGAGATGATCTTCTTCGGCTACTCGGCCAAGGGTCGCTTCACCAAGGAAGTGAGCCTGCAGACCGTCGACCGGCACGGCAAGGTGACGCGCGCCGAGATCCTGGAAGGGCCCTTCCCCTCGATGATCCACGACTTCGCGGTGACGAAGAACTGGATCGTGCTGCCGATCTTCCCGCTCACCAGCTCGATGGAACGCGCCATGGCCGGCAAGCCGCCGTTCGCCTGGGAGCCCGACAAGGGCACGCACATCGCCTTCATCCCGCGCAAGGGCACGGTGGCCGACGTGAAGTGGGTGACGGCGCCCGCCTCCTACGTCTTCCATCCGATGAACCATTTCGAGACGGCCGACGGCAAGATCGTGGTCGACGTCATGAAATACGACGTGGCGCCGCTGTTCCCGCTGCCCGACGGCACGCCCTCGACCAAGGAACTGCCGATGGCGAAGCTGTTCCGCTGGACCTTCGACCTCGCCGGCCACGGCAACACCATGAAGGAAGAGCAGCTCGACGATCGCTCGGGCGAGTTCCCGCGCTTCGACGAACGCTTCTGCATGAGCGACTACCGCCACGGCTGGATCGTGGCCGGCGACATCACCGATCCCAAGACAGGCGAGCCGCGCCAGGATGGGCTCGTCCATTACGATCTCAAGAGCGGCAAGAGCACGGGCTGGAGCGCCGGCCCCGACGACCGGTTCGGCGAGCCGGTGTTCGTGCCGCGTTCGGAGAACGCCGCCGAGGGCGACGGCTGGTTGCTGAGCGTGCTGTTTCGTGGCGGGGAGAAGCGCAGCGATCTCGCGGTGTTCGAGGCGACCGACCTCGCCCGCGGCCCGATCGCGCTCGCCCACTTGTCGAGCCGCGTGCCGGCGGGCTTCCACGGCAACTGGCGGCCGGGAACGTTGTAGTTTCTGCGCTCATGTCTTGCTGGGAGCGCGCCACTCCAGTGGCGCTCAT
>JAUXST010000024.1 GCA_030679805.1 Reyranella sp.
ATCGTAGGGCAGTTTCTTGAACAGCACCTTGTTCTGCATCATCGTGGTCGAGTTGGTGAACATCAGCGTGTAGCCGTCGGGCGGCGCCTGCTTCACCAGTTCGGCACCGATCGCGCCGGCAGCACCCGTCTTGTTCTCGACCACGACCGACTGGCCGGTCTTCTGCGAGACGTAGTCGCCATAGGCGCGGGCAAAGACGTCGGTCAGCCCGCCCGGCGGATAGGTGACGATGATCTTGATCGGCTTGTTGGGCCATGGCGCCTGGGCAATCGCGGGCGCCGAAAGAGCCGCTGCCGCAGTGGCGGCTGCACCAAGGCGCAACAGATGGCGCCGGCCGGGGCGAACGATCATTCTTATCCTCCCTGCGACGCGAACTCTTGTGGCGACGGTCTATGCCGTCTTGGTCGCGCCCGATTTCAGCATGGCGTCGATTTCACCGGCCGTAAAGCCGGCCTCCTTGAGGACCTCGACGCTGTGCTCGCCCAGCCGCGGCTGCAGGCGCGTCACCTCGGGCTTGGTCTTGCTGAAGCGCGGCGGGATGTCGGGCATGCGTAGGCGGCCTTCGGTCGGATGATCGACTTCCTTCCAGAAGCCGGTGGCCTCGAGCTGCGGATCGACGAACAGGTCGTCGAGCGTGTTGACCGGCCCGTGCGGCACGTTGGATTTGCCGAGCAACGCCACCCATTCGGCGTTGGTCCTGGTGGCGCAGATCTCGGCCAGGGTCGAGTAATAGTGCTCGACGTTCTTGAGGCGATTGGCGAGCGAGGTGAAGCGCGGATCGGCGGCGAGCTCGGGCCGGCCGATCAGGCCGCAGAATTCCTTCCAATGCCCGTCGGTGTAGGGCAGCAGGGCGAAATAGCCGTCCTTCGACGGGTAGGGCCGGCGCTCCTTGTTGAGCACGCGCTTGTAGCCCGCCGTCTCCAGCGCCGGCCGGAAGGTCTCGCCGTAGAGATGCTCGACCATCACGAACGAGACCAGGGTCTCGAACATCGGCACCTCGACCGACTGGCCAAGGCCGGTCTTCTCACGTGCATAGAGAGCCGCGAGCAGGGCCGAGACGACGCCGTTGGAGCTCGTCTTGTCGGCGACGATGGTCGGCAGGAACCGCGGCTGGCCCGCCACCACGCTCTGCAGCGCGGCGAGACCGGAGCCTGCCTGGATGATGTCGTCGTAGGCGGCCTTCGGCCCCATCGGCCCGGCGGCGCGATAGCCGTAGGTCGCGAGATAAACGAGGCGCGGATTGATCTTCTCGAAGGCTTCGTATTCGACGCCCAGGCGCCGCGCGGGATCGGGCCGGTAGTTGTGCATCAGCACGTCGGCCGTTTCAGCCAGCTTGAACAGCGCCTTGCGGCCGGAGTCCTGTTTCAGGTCGAGCACGATCGAGCGCTTGGAGCGATTGCAGCCGAGATAGAAGGCGGCCATGCCGGGATTGCGCCCCGGTCCGAGCTGGCGCGTCGTGTCGCCCTCGGGCGGCTCGATCTTGATCACGTCGGCGCCGAGGTCGCCCAGCTGCTGCGCGGCCCACGGTCCCAGCACCACCGTCGTGCAATCGAGAATCCTGACGCCGGCCAACGGACCCGCCATCGCTGCTTCCTCCCCTGATTTCCTTCCGACTACCACAGCTTGGTCACAGGCCGCTGGGAAACTTGCCGGTATAGAGAGTCGTTGAACGTCATAGCCGCCATAATCCAGACGCAACGTTTGGGCCCTTGCCGGCGTTTTCCTGTCGTTGATGGAGGCTGCAATGCGCAACATTCCAAATGGGCTCCCGAGCGGACTGAAAGGCCGAGGCATTCTGGCGGCCTGCGTGACCGGCGCGGCTATCCTGGGCCTTGCCGGCGTCGCCGAGGCCGGCGAAGGCCACGGCAAGAAATATCGCGGCTACTACGGCCCAGGCTACGTCATGGTCCCGCCGGGGCATGTGCGCTACTACGCGCCGGCACCGGTGGTCTATGCCGTACCGGCTCCCGTCATGGTCTATCCGGCGCCCGTCGCCTACGTGCCGGCCTATCCGGCTTATGGCTATCCGGGCGGCAGCCTGAGCATCGGCCTCAATTTGCCGCTGCGCTAGGCGAGAGGTTTCAAACGGCCGCCGCGCCCGGCATGTTGCCGAGCGCGGCGTGCTGCCGTGCTTTGGGTTGACGCGCGCGCCCAAATCGGGGAAGTTTGCGCCCAACATGCTGCGACTGACGACGCTTCGACTTATTGGCTGATCCGCCGCCCCGGTTTCCGGGGCCCTTGCGGATCGCTTGTCGTTCGTCCCGTCCCATCACCAAATCGCCGCCACCTCATCCTTTCTATCGCAGTGTTCGCTTAGAGCCTTATGGCCATGCGCGGCGCGAGGAGTTCGTAATGTCACCCCAGAAACCGATGATGCCGACCGCGGCCGAGAAGTACGTCGCCTTCAAGCCCGTGCCCCTGCCCGACCGGAAGTGGCCCAACGCGGTCATCACCAAGCCGCCGATCTGGTGCGCGGTCGACCTGCGCGACGGCAACCAGGCGCTGATCGAGCCGATGGATTCGGACCGCAAGACGCGGATGTTCAAGCTGCTCTGCCAGATGGGCTTCAAGGAGATCGAGGTCGGCTTCCCGGCGGCATCTGAGACCGACTTCGAGTTCGTGCGCGAGCTGATCGAGCAGAAGATGATCCCCGGCGATGTCACCATCCAGGTGCTGACGCAGAGCCGGCCGGAGCTGATCGAGCGCACCTTCGAGGCCTGCCGCGGCGCCAAGCGCGCCATCGTCCATCTCTACAACTCGACCTCGACCCTGCAGCGACGAGTCGTGTTCGGCCTCGACTACAGCGGCATCATCGACATCGCCGTGTCGGGCGCCAAGTTGGTCAAGCAACTGGCCGACGCCGATCCCAAGACCGAATGGGTGTTCGAGTATTCGCCCGAGAGCTTCACCGGCACCGAACTCGAGTTCGCGCGCGACATCTGCGCCGCGGTCGGCGACGTCTACAAGCCGACGCCCGAGAAGAAGATGATCATCAACCTGCCAGCGACGGTCGAGATGGCCTCGGCCAACATCTACGCCGACCAGATCGAATGGTGCCATCGCAACTTCAAGTACCGCGATTCGATGATCCTGAGCCTCCATCCGCACAACGACCGCGGCACCGGCGTGGCGGCGGCCGAGCTGGGCTACATGGCCGGCGCCGATCGCATCGAGGGCTGCCTGTTCGGCAACGGCGAGCGCACCGGCAACGTCGATCTCGTGACACTGGGTTTGAACATGTTCACCCAGGGCGTCGATCCCGAGATCGATTTCTCGAACATCAACGAGATCCGGCAGACGGTCGAATACTGCAACCAGCTGCCCGTCCATCCGCGCCATCCCTACGGCGGCGACTTGGTGTTCACCGCCTTCTCGGGCTCGCACCAGGACGCGATCAACAAGGGCTTCAAGGCCCTGCAGTCCTCGAACAGCAAGGTCTGGGAAGTGCCCTACCTACCGATCGATCCGGCCGATCTCGGCCGCAGCTACGAAGCGATCATCCGGATCAACAGCCAGTCGGGCAAAGGCGGCATTGCCTACATCCTGAAGAGCGACTATGGCATCGACATGCCGCGCCTCCTCCAGGTCGAATTCTCCAAGACGATCCAGCAGATCGCCGACGAGACCGGCAAGGAGATCCAGCCGGCGCTGATCTGGGACACCTTCCGCAAGGAGTATCTCGAGAACACCACGCCGGTCGATTTCATCAGCCACACCACCGTGCCCGAGCCCGGTCACCCCGACGTGCGTCTTCTTGACGCCAAGGTGACGTTCAACGGCAAGGCCGCCACGATCAGCGGTCGCGGCAACGGGCCGATCGCGGGATATGTCGACGCGCTGGCCAAGAACTGCGGCGTGAAGATCAAGGTGCGCGACTACCATCAGCACGCCGCCGGCGCCGGCTCCGACGCCACCGCCGTGAGCTACATCGAGGCCGAGACCTCCGACGGGCGCGTGCTCTGGGGCGTGGGCATGGACGCCAACATCGTCACCGCCTCGCTCAAGGCGGTGTCGTGTGCGGCCAACCGCGCCCTTCATTCGGCGCGCTAACGGACTCCCAGCTCAGCCAATCCACGCCCCGCGGTCGGCCGTCAGTTCCAACCTGACGGTCCCACCCGATCCCGGCTCGCCGCTCCAGCGGCGGGCGGAGGCAGTCGCCGTCGCCGATGCAGTGCGCGCGCTGTTCTGGCTGCTCGGAATTGGCGCCACGGGCGCGCAGGAGCGGAGGCTATCGGACGCGGAAGTGGGCAACCAACCAGTCTCCCCGCCCCACTAATTCGCCCGAGCAATCGATCAAGCCATTGGCCAGTTTCTTGGCCAGCGCCACGGTGCCGACGGACCACAAATTTA
>JAUXST010000038.1 GCA_030679805.1 Reyranella sp.
GTTGGCGGGTGACGTTTCGTGAAGAGCCAGGAGAACTGGCATGTCCAAGAAACCTATCCGTCCGTCGACTCTCGTCGGCATCAAGCGTTACGCCAAGACCCTCAAAGCCAGCCTGGGCCTGAAGCACGCCGCCGCGCTCGACGCCGCGGCCGTGGCAGGCGGCTTCCAGAACTTCATGCATGCGCGTCGCCAACTCGGCGGGGATTCCCGGACGACGCCAAGCCACATGGCCTACATCACCACTTATTGGCGCGTCCGCGAGACCGGGGAGAGCGGCCAGGAGACCCTCTCGGTCCGGCTGGCGACACCGCTCGACGAACTGGTGAAGCCAGCCCATCTGAGGTCGGCGCGGCACTTCAGGGGATTTCGCTTCGCTGCGGCAGATCATCTGACGCGCAACTTGAACACGGCGTCGCAATCCGACGCACGCCGTCTTGTCTGCGCTGCTGCGCGGACCTTGGCGTTCATGGAGGCGACGGGCCTGCGGCCGTCGGCGGGTCACAGCCGTGCCTATCCACGCGGCAACGTCGCGAACGCGGTTCCCGGAAAGGATCACTACAGCGAATGGTACGATCCGGCGACCAAGGTCTACGTGTTCGTGGACGAACCCTATTCAGGCGCCAAGCAAGGACTCTCGCAAGACCGACTCGCATGGGCGCGCAAGCACGGTTGGGAAATCGTCAGGACCTCTTGGGCAGGCATGTACTATCCGGAGGGTGATTGCGCTCTTTACCTCGCCGCCGACAAACAGAAGGGTTACAGCCTAGCGGCGATCGTCGCCGCCCTGGACTCCTTGCCACCGCCGGTCGTCGAGGCGAACTGGAACGGCGAGTCTGGGCCAGTCGTCCCCCCATTCTTCAGCCCCGCCGCGCGAGCCAAGGCAGAAGCACCGCGACCCACGCGGCAGGCGCAGGGCAAGCGTAGTCCGCGCGCTACGGTGCCGTACCGCATGGTCTTGCAGCCGATCGAGCGTCGCCGGCCGGCCAAGCGGATGCCGATCGAAGCCCATGTCGAGGTGGGTGAACGGTTGAAGTCAGTCATCGCCCAATGCCGCGATCGCCGTGGAGTCTGCAATCGCCTGAAGCGTGTCCGCAGCGACCTCGATGACTGGGTGCAATGCGAGTACAACCGCGCCGAGTTGTCAGACCAGAAATTCTTCGACCTCTACTATCGTGAAGACAGTGGCCCCTATATTGATCGGACAAGAGGCCAGGCGTTTACGAACCCTCATGTCGTCGATTTGGAGCACGCCAAGCAGCTGCTGGCCCAGCACTATCCGGACTGCGCGCCGTTGCGCGCCATGGTCAAGAATATTGACGCGGCGATCCAGTCTCTGGGGAACCAAGCCGCGTAGCAGACCATGCCGAAGAGTCGCCGCGGTTTTGCGCCAAAGCGCAATTTCGCGGCGACCGAACGATCTTACGCGTCGCCCAAATCGGACGAGTTCAGGGTTCGATCACCTCTTCGGCCTGCGGGGCTCGAGCCGCAGTTCGGGCCTTGGGCACATCCGGTTCCTCCTCTCCGATTTGTACGCCAGGGCCGCCGCGTGGGCGCTCCGCATGATCCTGCTCTTGAACTGACCAAGAGTGACGGTCTGATCTTGCGTCGCTATGTCCGCGACCAAGATCCTCTGGGGACAGATCATCCTCGTATTCGCCATCGTGCTCGTCACCCTATGGGGGGCGACGCAATGGACGGCCTGGCGGCTGGGCTATCAACTGCAGCTTGGTCCGCCCTGGTTCGAACTCGCCGGCGTTCCGGTCTACCTCCCACCGGCCTTCTTCTGGTGGTGGTACGCCTATGACGCCTATGCGCCTTCCATCTTTGTCGAAGGTGCCTGCGCCGCGGCTTCGGGCGGGTTTATCTCGATTGCCGTCGCGATCGGCATGTCGGTCTGGCGGGCGCGCGAGGCCAAGAACGTGGCCACATATGGCTCAGCGCGCTGGGCGACGGTCCGCGAGGCACGCAATGCGGGGTTATTGGGTCTCGACGGGATCGTCCTCGGAAAGCTCGGTTCCGACTACCTGCGCCATGACGGACCGGAGCACGTCCTGTGCTTTGCCCCGACGCGAAGCGGCAAGGGCGTCGGCCTGGTCGTGCCGACCTTGCTGACCTGGCCGGGCAGCTCGATCGTACACGACATCAAGGGCGAGAACTGGGAACTGACGTCGGGCTTCCGTGCCCGGCATGGCCGCGTGCTGCTGTTCGACCCGACCAATGCGGACTCGGCCGCATACAACCCTTTGCTGGAAGTTCGCCAGGGAGAGTGGGAGGTCCGCGACGTCCAGAACATCGCCGACGTCCTGGTCGATCCCGAAGGTGCGCTGGAGAGGCGGAACCACTGGGAGAAAACCAGCCACGCCCTGCTGGTCGGTGCGATTCTGCATGTCCTGTATGCCGGGCAGGACAAGACGCTGGCCGGCGTCGCGGCCTTCCTGTCCGATCCGAAGCAGCCGATCGAGACGACGCTCCGGGCGATGATGACAACGCCGCATCTCGGCGAAGCCGGGACCCATCCGGTGATCGCCTCGGCTGCCCGGGAACTGCTCAACAAGAGCGAGAACGAGCGCTCCGGCGTGCTTTCGACCGCCATGTCCTTCCTCGGGCTCTATCGCGATCCCGTGGTAGCGCAGGTG
>JAUXST010000048.1 GCA_030679805.1 Reyranella sp.
ACAGGTTTTTGCTAGATTTTATGCTATGATGGGAGACGCGCGTGGGAGAAATCCGGCGGGCTTTTTCATGTCGTATAGGTGCACCCTGGGGGTCCGGGCGGAGAAATCTGATGACGATGGGCAGCCGGCGTCGGTGGCACAGTTCGTCGGGGCGGAATTGTTCTTATCGATCAGATTGTTGACTGCGATTTTTGGCACAGACAGCGGGACACGTCGTGGCACAACGAGGTGTGCCAGAAATCGACCCGGCCTGTGTTATCTGCCGGCGCTACTTTTTCGCGAGACCCATGACCCGGCCAGCCTTGGCCGGCTTGGGCAGCAGGCGGTGTGTCGCCCACAGGGTTTCCAGCCGCTCGCCCACCGGCAGCGGCCAGGGCGCGGAGCGGCGCGTGGCGTAGTCGATGTTCATCACGATGGTCTCGTTGGTCGACGCCAGGTAGCCCTGCTCGGCATGGAACATCTCGTGGAACAGATGGACCTTCTTGGCGTCGCGCTCGAGAAGCTGGGTGGTGAAGCGCATCGGCGCGCCTTCCTTCATCTCGCGATCGTAGGTGACGTGGGTTTCGAGCACGAAGGTCATGCCGAGCTTGCCGTCGACGTAGCGCCGGCCCAGCCCCATGTTGCGCATGAAAGCGCCGGAGGCCTGGTCGAAGGCGGTGACATAGAAGGCTACGTTCATATGGCCGTTCCAGTCGACCCATTCCGGCAGCACAGCGGAGCGGTGGGTATCGAGCGGTGCACGCGTGACGAGATCGGGCAACTCGTAGGGCAGCGAATCCAGCATTGAGGGGAACCTATTTCTTCTTGGGCAGGCCGATGAGGCGACCGGCCTGTTTCGGCACCGGCAGGGCGGCGTGCGCCGCCGCCATCTTCTCGATGCGCTCCAGGGCGAAGTCGGGCCACGGCGCCGAGCGCCGGCTCGCGTAGTCGATGTTCATCAGCATCAGCTCGTTGGTGGCGGCGAGGTAGCCCTCGTCGGCGTGATACATGGCGTGGATGTAGTGGATGCGCTTGGCGTCATGGTCGAGGATCTGGGTGGTGATCCGCAGCGGATCGCCCTCTTTGACCTCGCGGTCGTAGGTGACGTGCGCCTCGAGCACGAAGGTCATGCCGATCTTGTCGCGGGTGTACTCGAAGCCGCAGCCGAACTGCTTGCACAGCGTGTCGGTCGCCTGATCGAAGGCCACGACGTAGTAGCCCACGTTCATGTGGCCGTTCCAGTCGATCCACTCGGATTTGACGGTGGTGCGGTGCTGGTCGAACGGGGCGCCGGCGTCGAGTTCGATCATGGGGTACGGAGCTAATTTCATGCGGGCGGACCGTAGCGAAAGGCCCCTCTGCACCGCAAGTTCTCTTCACATCGTTTCAAGGAGAGTCTGCATGGCCAAGAAGCCGAAAGCCGTGGTGCTGGGCGTGGGAGCGGAACGCGGTATGGGCGCCGGCCTCAGCCGCCGCTTTGCGAAAGAGGGCTATCACGTGTTGGTGGCCGGGCGCACGGCGGCCAAGATCGAGAAGGTCGCCGAGACCGTTCGTGCCGCTGGCGGCTCGGCGGCGGCCGTCGTGACCGATGGCACCAAGGAAGCCGACATCATTGCCCTGTTCGACCGCGCCATGGCGGACGACGCCGAGGGAGCGCCGGCGGACCTGCTGGTGTTCAATATGGGTAACAACCAGGCCGTCGACTTCCGCGAGATGACGGCGCAGCATTTCGAGGACTCTTGGCGGGTCGGCTGCTTCGCCGGCTTCCTGTTCGCCCGCGAGGCGGCCCGGCGGCTAGCGCCGCTCGGTCACGGCACGGTGATTTTTACGGGCGCCTCGGGGTCGTTGCGCGGCCGGCCGCGCTTTGCCGCCTTCAATGCCACCAAGGGCGGGCTGCGCCTCATGGTCCAGTCGATGGCGCGTGAGTTTGGCCCACAAGGCATCCATGTCGCGCACGTCATCATCGACGGCGGCATCGAGGGCGAGCGGCTGTTGTCGCGCATGCCCGACCGCAAGGAAAAGGCGGGGCCCGATGGACTGTTGGGCATCGAGGCGATCGTCGAGAACTACTGGCATATCCATCGCCAGCCGCGCAGCGCCTGGACGCACGAACTCGACCTGCGGCCGTACAAGGAGACGTTCTAACCTGTCTTCCCCGCCCGCGCGCGTTCGTACCAGCGTGACATCAGTTCGATGGCGAGCCAGGTCAGGATCGAGCAGGCGAGCAGTGCGTAGAGCGCATTGTGCCAGCCGACCTGGTCGACGATCAGCGCGAACAGCGCCGGCGAGAAGGCATTGACCAGCAGGATCGGCGTCGCGATCAGCCCCAGCACCGCGCCATAGCCCTGGGTGCCGAACAGTGCGAGCGGCACGGCGCCGCGCACGATCGTGATCACGCCTTGCGAGGCCCCCAGCAGCAGGGTGAAGGTAACGAGCAGCCAGAATTCGCCGCGCGCCAGCATGAGCAGCAGCAGTGCCGGCGGCAGGACGCCGATGGCGATGCGCGCTATCGTCATGGCCCTGAGGTTCTTGCCGAAGAAGATCTCGACCAAACGACCGCCGAACTGGCCATGGCCCTTGAGCGAGGCGACCCATACCGCCGCGGCGCCGGCCAGTCCCGCCGACTCCAGCAACGGTACGAGTTGCAGCGACACGACGCCGAACACGAAGCCGTTCAGCGACATGATGAGGGCGAACAGGCCGATGCCGACGGTGCGCAGGCGCCCCTCCAATGCCGGACCGTCCTGCGCTCTCTCGGGTGTCTTGGCGGCCACCGTTTCCGTCGCCGACTCGCGCTGCGAGAGGCCGAGCCAGTTGAGCGGCAGGCAGACGGCAAGATTGATGGCGGCAAAGATCAGCAGCGTCCCGCGCCAACCGTAGGCTTCGTTCAGGTAGTGGCCGATCACCCAGAAGACCGTCGAGGCATAGGCGCCATAGAGGGTGAGGTAGGAGATGGCGGTGCGCCCGCGGCTCGGCACGGCCTGCACCAGGGCGGCAAACGCCGCATCGTAGAGGCAGCAGCGCATGCCCACGCCGATCACCAGCCACGCCGCCATATAGGAGGCGACGTCGTGAACCTGCGACAGGCCGAGCATGCCCGCCGAGACGATGACGGTGCCGATCGACATTACCGAGCGGGCGCCGATGCGGTCGATCAGCCGCCCGACCCAAGTCGAGATCAGGCCCATCGTCACCAGCGCGACGCTAAAACCGAGGAAGATCGTACTGATGTTCCACCCGGTTTCGGCCGCGATGGGCTTTGCCAGCACGCCCAGGCAGTAATAGCTCGTGCCCCAGGCCGTGATCTGGGTGATGCCGAGCGCATTTACGGAGATGACCAGGGGGTCGTTGCGCCAGCTCACCGGGGACGCTCCGGAATCTCTGACAGGTCGTGGAAGATCCGCTTTCCGAGGCGTTCGCCCGTCGCGACCATATCGTCGGCGCCGGTCGACGGGCCGCCGATGCGTAGCACCGCATCGCACTTGCCGATCAGTTCGCGGGCGATGGGATGGAAAATCTCGTCGAACACCGCGTCGCCGATCTCCTTCGAGCCAGCGTGCTTCAGCAGCGGCAGGGCGAACCATTCGCCCAGCACCGGCAGGTGACCGCGCCGGAAGACAGTCAATGCCGTGTCCTCCATGGCATCGACGTTGCGCTGGATGAGGACGGGATCGTCGTTGGTGCCGGAGCGATAGGGACCGGCGACCAGGATCATCATCTGCGCACTCATCGCGGGATCTCCAGCAGTTCCTTTGCCACGAGATCGGGCGCGGAGAGGATGCAGTTGTGACCGGCCTCGATCGGCCTGAAGCGGATGTGAGGCATGATCTGCACCTTCTCGTGCATGCCGGCCGACACCGGATAACGTGGCTTGGTGCAGGCGATGTAGGTCATCGGCCGGCCGTTGCCGGCGGGATGGAACAGGCGGATCGGTTTGGTGTAGCAGGCCACCGGATGGGGCGTGAGATGGCGGTGGGTCCAGGCGGCGAGCTCCGGATCGTCGATGATCAGGCTGCCGACCGGCGCGAAGGGCAGCACCTCGGTGCCGTTCACGACCTTCACCAGCTTCTTTCGCTTGGCCACGATCTCCGCCGGAATGCGGCCGAAGATCGACTGGCCGTCGGTCGGGATGCCGCCATCGATGATGACGAGATGGCCCACCCGATCGGGCACGCGGTCGGTGACGAGGCCGGCGATCAGGCTGCCGAAACTGTGGCCGACCAGCACGATATCGCGCAGATCCTCGCGTTCGAGATAGTCGACCGTGTCGGCCAGCAACACGTCGTTGTCGACCTCAGGCGACAGTTCGGCGGCGCGCTCGCCGACGCCGCGAAAGGGCAGGGCATGGACGTCGTGGCCGGCCGCGGCGAGGCGTTCGACGATGAATTTCCATGTCCATGCGCCCATCCAGGCACCGGGAAGACAAACGAAAGTGGCCATTGGCTCTGCGTCTTAGCACATCGCCGTCCGCGTGCTAGCGTCCGGCAAATAGGAGGACACGATGACCACCAACCGCCGCGTGCTGCTGAAGTCGCGCCCTGAGGGCGAGCCGACCCACGCCAATTTCGACGTCGTCGAGCATCCGATCCCCGAACCCAAGGACGGTGAATATCTCTCGCGTACGAT
>JAUXST010000051.1 GCA_030679805.1 Reyranella sp.
ATCGTACGACCGCTTGATCGAAATCAACGACGGGCGGTACCGACCTGGCGTTGATGCCCTGTTCGCACGGGAGACCAGGATGGGATGGCGCAACGATGCGCAGGGCTTCGGCTCGACCGCCAAACTGCTGCATTGGACGGCGGCAGCCTGCGTGTTGACAGCCTGGCTGATCGGCGTCGTGGGCGACGACCCGTTTCCCAAGCCGTGGAAGGGCGCGATCCTGTTCACCCATGTTTCCTTCGGCCTTCTGGTGCTGGCGACGTTGCTTGGCCGGTTGGGTTGGCGGGTGGCGAGTCCAGCGCCGGCCGCGATCGCGACTCGGTTCGAGCCGTGGATGGGCGTGGCGGCGCTCGTCGCCCATATCCTGCTCTATGCACTGCTCCTGATGGTACCGCTCTCCGGCATCGTGCTGCAGTTTGCGCGTGGCCAGGCGGTGCCGCTGTTCGGCCTCTACGAGATCGCCTCGCCATGGGTGCGCGACCGCGCCTTCGCGCGCTCCGTGAAGGAGGTGCACGAGATTTTCGCCCATATGCTGTTGGGCCTGGCCGTGCTGCATGCCGCGGCGGCGCTGGTCCATCACCACCTGCTGAAGGACGACACGCTCGCCCGCATGCTGCCGGGCGGCGGCCGGCGCTACCGTGGGCGCAATCCATGAGGTAGGCTGGTGGCGTGATCCTGTCTTGGAATGTTGCAATGAAATTTCGCCTCGCCGCAGCTGTCCTCGTCTCCACCCTGATGGCGGGCACCCTGATGGCGGGCCTCGCGCCGGCCGGGGCCCAGGTCCTGCCGGTCCCGCCGGGCTGGCAGATGGAACGCGTCGTGATGCTCGCCCGCCATAACGTACGCGCGCCGACGCAGTCGCCGGAGGAACTCGCCAAATATGCAGCCTCGCCCTGGCCCGACTGGCCGGTGCTGCCCGGCCAGCTGACGCCGCGCGGCGCGGCGCTCGCCCGCAACATGGGTCTGTTCTTTCGCGCGCATTTCGGCGGCCGTGGCCTGATCCAGGAGGACGACTGCCCGGCCCCAGGCATCGTCGTGATATGGACCGACCTCGACCAGCGCAACGAGGACAACGCGATCTCGACCTTGGGCGGCCTCTATCTGCGCTGCCTCAACCCGATTCTGAAGCACCAGACCGACTTTTCGAAGCCGGATCCGCTGTTTCATCCCTCGCCATCGCCGTCCTGCCCGATGGACGCCGCCGGCAACCGCGCCGCGATCCTGGCGCGCATTGGTGGCGATTTCAGTTCGGTGCTGCGGGAATACGCCCCGCAGCTCACGAAACTGCAGTCGACGCTCTGTCCGCCCGGCGTCGCGACCCCCGGCAGGGCCTGCGGTCTTGCGGCGGAGGCGCCCGACATCGTGCCGGACCCGAGGGGCGGTGTGGCGATGAAAGGGCCGATCGCCATCGGCTCGATGGCGTCTGAGATCTTTCAGCTCGAGAGCGCCGAAGGGATGTCGGTCAACCAGGTCGCCTGGGGCCGCCTCGCCGGCGATTCGGCGGTGCGCGACGTGTTGAAAATTCATCGTCTCCATACCGACCTGATGGAGAAGACGCGGCCGATCGCCCAACAGAAGGGATCGAACCTGCTGGCCCAGATCGTCACCACGCTGCAGGACGGCCACAAGTTTCCCGGCGCGCCCAACATCGCCGAGCCGGTGCGCTTCGCCATGTTGATCGGCCACGACACCAACCTCGCCAATGTCGCGGGCCTGCTCAATCTCGACTGGGAGATTCCCGGCTTCCAGGAAAACGATCCCTCGCCCGGCGGCGCGCTTTCCTTCGAACTCATGAAGGAGGTCCGCACCGGCCAGCGCTACGTGCGGCTGAACTACTACGCCCAGACGCCGGAGCAGCTGCGCCAGGCGACACCGCTCAACCTCGACAATCCGCCCGGCATGGTGGCGGTCGATCTGTCGGCCTGCAGCGCCCAGGTGCGCGATCGTGCCTGCCCGCTGCAGCGCTTCGTCGAGATCGCCAACGCCGCGATTGACCCGGGCTGCGTGACGATCAAGCGGTAGGACGTATGTGCCGGGGCGGGTCTTGACCGCGGGAGAGGCAGGCCTAAACTGGTAAGACCATGGACTGACCAAGTGACTTCAGTTGATAATGGCCCTCGATATCGTTCGCTCCGACCCCGACGAGACGCAAAGCGGCGCCGCCCGGGTCTTCACCTTCTTCCGCGACCGGCTGCTGTCGGGGGAATTGAAGGCGGGCGACCGGCTGCTGGCGGAACGCGAACTCGCCCTGGCGCTGGGCGTCAGCCGGCCGGTGCTGCGCGAGGCGCTGCGGTCCCTGGCCATGCTGGGGCTGCTCGACATCCAGCACGGCCGCGGCGCGTTCGTCCGCGCCGCCGACGCCTCGGTGCTGGGTCAGGCGCTCACCCTCTGCCTCGCCCCGGAACCGAACATCCTCGACGACGTGCTGCAGGCCCGGATCGCCATCGAGTGCCAGGCCATTCGTCTTGCCTGCGAGCGCGCGAGCGAACGCGACCTGCAGGCGATCGCCGGCATCCTCGACACGCTGGTGGATTCCCTCGATGACCCGGAGCGCGGCGGCGGGGCCGACTATGCCTTCCATCTCGCCCTCGTGCGGGCAAGCGGCAGCAGCGCGCTGATGAAGATCTACGAGGCGATCTCGCCGCTGCTGATGCGCAGCCATGTCGAACGCCGCCGCGACACCTTCCGCGAGCCCGCCATCACCTCGCGGCTGGTCGACGCGCACTGCGAGGTGTTCCTGTCGCTGGCGCGCCGCGAGCCCGACCAGGCCGAGCGTGCCTTGCGCCAGCATTTCCTGATCGGCGACGAACTGCGCCGCAAGAACCTCATTTCCACCTATCAAGCACGAGAGAATCAGCCATGAAGCTCGTCGTCGGTTCGGACCATGCCGGCTTTCCGATGAAGGCCGACCTCATCGCCTTCGTGCGCGGGCTCGGCCACGAGGTCGAGGATGTCGGCTCCTTCGATCCCGCGCCCGTCGACTTTCCCGACATTGCGCGGCAGGTCGCGACCGCCATCACCTCCGGCCGCGCCACGCGCGGGCTGATGGTGTGCGGCACCGGGGTCGGCGCCTCGATCGGCGCCAACAAGATGAAGGGCATCCGCGCCGCGGTCTGCCACGACGTGCATTCGGCGCACCAGTGCGTCGAGCACGACGACGTCAACGTGATGTGCATCGGCGCCCAGATCGTCGGCCCGTGGCTGGCCAAGGACCTGATCGCCGCCTATCTCGCAGCGGAATTCTCGACGGCCGAGGAATTCCGCCGCCGCGTGGCAAAACTCGCCGACATGGATGCGGGGCGCTAGAGTTCGGTCAAGAAATCAAACGGAAAGACGGAGGAAACGATGAGAAGGCTGCTGACGACCGTCGCCCTTGCGGCGGTGGCGACGATGGGCGTGAGCCAGATGGCCAGTGCCGACGTGCTCGACGACATCAAGAAGTCGGGCAAGATCCGCATCGCCGTCGATCTCGGCGTGCCGCCTTACGGCATGACCGACGACAAGATGCAGCCCTCCGGTTCCGATATCGACACCGCCAAGGCGCTGGCCAAGGACTGGGGCGTGGAGTTCGTGCATGTGCCGACGACCGGCGCCGCGCGCATTCCGGCGCTGCAGACCGGCAAGGCCGATCTCGTGATCTCGACGCTGTCGATCACGCCGGAGCGTGCCAAGGCCATCGATTTTTCGCTGCCCTACGCCTCGCTGTCGACGGTGATCGCGGCGCTGAAGTCGATCGACGTCAAGAAGCTGGCCGATCTCGACGGCAAGACCGTCGGCACCGTGCGCGGCACGACGCACGACACCCAGCTCACCAAGGAAGCGCCCAAGGGCATGAAGCTGGTGCGCTACGAAGACGACGCCACCGAGGCTCAGGCCTATCTCAGCGGCCAGGTCGACATCATCTCGACCGCCGAGCTGCTGGTGGCGCCGATCGGCAAGAAGAACCCGGCCCGTCCGCTCGAGGTCAAGTTCGTGCTCGACACCTTCAAGCTCGCCGTCGGCGTCAAGAAGGATGAGGCGCGCCTGCTCGCCGAGGTGAACAAGTGGATCGCCGCCAAGATCAAGGATGGCACCCTGAATGCCATCTACAAGAAGCACCACGGCAACGACCTGCCCGACGTCATCCTCAAGCAGTAGGGATGGCCGCGACCAGCCAAGGTAGGGCGTCGATGGAGATCGTCGACGCCCACCACCATTTTTGGGATCCGGCGCGCAACTATCATCCTTGGCTGCGCGACGAGCCGCCGATCCCGTTCCGCTACGGCGACTACAACGCCATCCGCCGGCGCTATCTGCACGAGCAGTACCTGGACGATGCACGCGACTATGCGGTGACCGGCTCGGTCTATGTCGAAACCGAATGGGATCCGCGCGATCCCATCGGCGAGATGACCTACGTGGCAGAACTCCGCCAGAAGGGCCTGCCGTCGGTCGCCGTCGGGCAGGCGTGGCTCGACCGCGCCGATGCCGGGAAGGTGCTGGAACAGCTGAGCGGCTTCGACTTCGTGCGCAGCGTGCGCCACAAGCCGCGGCCGGGCGACATGCAGACGGCGACGCGCTGGCGCAAGGGCTTCGCGCTGCTGGCCCGGCGGCTCGGCCGCTTCGATCTGCAGACGCCGTGGGATCATCTCGGCGACGCGGCAAGACTCGCCCACGACTTTCCCAGCATCATGATCTTCCTCAATCACACCGGCTTGCCGGCCGACCGCAGCCCCGAGGGGCTGGCGGGCTGGCGCCGGGCGATGGCCACCGTGGCGGCGGAGCCCAACGTCGTGGTCAAGATCTCGGGCCTCGGCACGCCCGGCATCGGCTGGACGGCTGCGGCCAACCGCCAGATCGTGCTGGCGGCCATCGAACTGTTCGGCGTCGAGCGCTGCATGTTCGCCAGCAACTTCCCGGTCGACAGCCTGTGCGCGAGCTTCGACGAGATCTATCGCGGCTTTGCCGCGATCGTGGCCGACTTCTCCGAGGACGAGCGCCGTGCCCTGTTCGCGGGCAACGCGCGCCGTCTCTACGCCATCACCGGCTGAACCCATGTCTTAGAGCCCATGTCTTAGAGCCCATGTCCTACAAGTTCGATTTCGCCTTCATGGCCGAGCGGTGGCCCGACTTCGTGGCCGGTGCCTGGCTCACCGTCCAGCTTGCCGTGCTGGCGATCGCGCTGGGCTTCGCACTGGGCACTCTGTGCGCGTTGGCGCGGGTCTATGGCGGACCGGTGCTGCGCCGGTTGGTCGGCGCCTATGTCGAGGCGATCCGCAACACGCCGCTCCTGATCCAGATCTTCATCGTCTACTTCGGCCTCTCCAGCCTCGGCCTGAAGCTCAGCGCCGACGTCTCGGCGGTGATCGCGCTCACCGTCAACATGGGCGCCTATTCGACCGAGATCATGCGGGCCGGCATCCAGTCGATCCAGCGCACCCAACTCGAAGCCGCCGACTGCCTGGGCCTCACCCGGCTGCAGACCATCCTGCACGTCGTCCTGCTGCCGGCGATGGAGCGCGTCTATCCGGCACTTTCCAGCCAGTTCGTCCTGCTGATGCTGGCCTCGTCCATCACCTCGCAGATCTCGGTCGAGGAGCTGACGGCGACCGCGAGTCTGGTGCAGTCCGACACCTACCGCAGCTTCGAGGTCTACCTCGTCGTGGCCGTGGTCTATCTGGCGCTGTCGGCGCTCTACCGCTTCGCCTTCTGGCTGATCGGGCTCGGGTTGTTCGAGCGCAAGCGCCGGCTGGGGACGCCGCTGTGAACCAGCTCGGCGCCAACCATCTGCTCTACCTGCTGATCGCGGCGCAATGGACCGTGCTGCTGTCGCTGATCGCCTTTGCAGGTGGCGCGGTGCTGGGTCTCGCCATCGCGCTGATGCGGGTGTCCAAGCTCGGCGTCCTGCGCGGCCTCGCCAGCGGCTATATCCAGCTCGTCCAGGGCACGCCGCTCCTGATCCTGCTGTTCCTGTCCTACTTCGGCCTCGGCATCATCGGGCTGAAACTGGTGCCGCTGGTGGCGGCGGGCATCTCGCTCACGCTCTACGCAGGCGCCTTCCTGGGCGAGATCTGGCGCGGCTGCATCGAGGCGGTACCGAAGACCCAATGGGAGGCCTCGGACTGCCTCGGCCTCAACCGCGTCCAGCAATATGCCTACGTGATCCTGCCGCAGGCCGTGCGCATCGCCACCCCGCCCACCGTGGGCTTCATGGTGCAGATCGTGAAGAACACGTCGCTGGCCTCGGTGATCGGCTTCGTCGAACTCGCGCGCGCCGGACAGATCGTCAACAACTCGACCTTCGAGCCGTTCGCGATCTTCTCCTGTGTCGCCGCCATCTATTTCGCGCTGTGCTACCCGCTGTCGGTGGCCGCGCGCACCCTCGAGAGGAAGGTCCATGCCGGCAGGTGAGGCGGCCGTCGTCCGCGTCCGCGACGTGATCAAGGAGTTCGGTCCGCTGCGCGTGCTGGACGGCGTAGGCTTCGACGTGGCGCGCGGCCAGACCGTGGCGATCGTGGGCCGCAGCGGCTCGGGCAAGAGCACGCTGCTGCGCTGCATCGCCGGCCTCGAGACCATCCAGGGCGGCAGCATCGAAGTGTGCGGCCACGCCGTTGGCCGGCCGGGCAGTGCGGCGCGTGCCCAGCTGCGCCGCGACGTCGGCATGGTGTTCCAGAGCTACAATCTGTTCCCGCACCTCAACGTCGAGCGCAACATCACGCTGGCGCTGACACTGGTGAAGAAGGAATCGAAGGACGCGGCGCGGCGGAAGGCGGCGGAGGTGCTGCGGCTGGTCGGCCTCACCGACAAGCTTCTGGCCTACCCCGAGCAGCTCTCGGGCGGCCAGCAGCAGCGCGTCGCCATCGCGCGCTCGCTGGCGCTCGAACCGCAGATCATGCTGTTCGACGAGG
>JAUXST010000065.1 GCA_030679805.1 Reyranella sp.
ACTGCCAGCATTTGCTCACGCGGATGTGATGAGCAGGTCCAACAGGTTTTATGCTATATTTCCGATAGCGTCGCACGAGGCCTGTCCAGATGGCCGAACGCTGGCGCCAATAATAAAGACCATACCCCGCCCGGCGCCGCCGCCAGGTACGCTCCAATTGAGGAGGAGGGGTCGTCCCGCGATCATCGTGTCGTGCGTAGCAAGCAAAGGCTGCCCCGCTGGAGACCGTCCAGAGGTGGGTGGACCGAGGCGCGAGAAAACGCGTCCCAGAAGGAACTATTGACGGTCTGCTGCGGCGCTCGGACCGCAGGTTTCACGCGATGTCACAACTCGGTGTCACAACATTTGACACAAGTTGGTGTGACACATGGGTGTGACACATGAGGGGCGAAAGCCCTGAAACGATGGCTCTCTGGCGTGCGGAGAGCCGGATTTCGGTCGGACTGCTTCTAGGCGAAAGCCTTGGCGATGCGGGCCCAGTCGGCGAGGGCTGCTTCCTGGCCGGGCACGAGCTGGATGGTGAACTGGGTGTAGCCGGCGCTGCGCAATACCTCGATGCGCTGCTTGATCTCGGCCTCGGTTGCGGTGAACGAGGTGGCGCGGATCAGGTCGGCTGTGACGAACTTCTTTTCCGCGGGCTTCACGAACATCAGATGGCCGCGGTGGTTTTCCAGGTAGGGCGCATCCTTGGGCTCGTAGGTGCGGGCGAGCGCGACGTAGCCGTCGATCTCCGGCCGGTTCGACAGCACGGCCTGTGTTGCCTTCAGGTTCATGATCGCTTCGTCGGCGGCGCGATGCAGCATCACCGCCGCGCGCGGTCCCGCTTGCGCCATGGCCCGCTCGGAATCGGCCGGTTCGCCGTCCTGCAGCACGCAGCCCAGCGCGAAGGCGGTGGCCTTGAGGTCGCCCAGCGCGTGGCCGGCCTTGCCCCAGTCCTCGCGCATCGCCACGACCTCGCGGATGCCGGCCTCGACGTTGCCGACGAAGTCGATCCAGCCGGCCTTCAGTTTCGCCGTCAGGGCACGGGTGCGCGGCCCGAAGGCCGAGAGGTGGAGCGCGATCGGGTCGCGCGTGTTGAACAGGTCGAGCTCGGGATTGAGGAAGCGGATCTTGCGGCTCTGGCCTTCCATCTCGAAATCGACGGTCTTGCCGGCGAGCAGGCCGTAGACTTGATGGATGTAGGTCTCCATGTCCTTGATCTTGATGGCGCCGAAGCCCATGGCGCGCCGCGCCGTGAAGCCGGTGCCGACGCCGAAGTCGATGCGGCCGGGCGCCAGGCTGTTGAGCGAGGCCAGCGCATTGGCGGTGACCGGCGCGATGCGGTTGGACGGCACCAGCACGCCGGTGCCGAGGCGGATGCGGCGCGTGTTGACGGCGGCGGCGCCCATGGCGACGAAGCAATCGGCGCTCAGCATCTGGGTGTCGTAGAACCAGGCGTGGCTGAAGCCGAGTTCTTCAGCGCGCTTGGCTTGCTTCCAGGAATCCGCCGACGTGGGCAGGGCAATGCCGAAATCCATTTTTCTCTCCCTCGAGTGTCTGTTGGCGCCTCGACCGTCACGCCGCCTTGCTGAGTGTGCGTTCGACGATGCCGGGATCGCGTTCGAGCAAGGAAAGCAGGATCATCGCCGGCCCTTCAGGCTTGCGTCGTCCCTGCTCCCAGTTGCGCAGTGTGCCGACGGACACGCCGATGCGACGGGCGAAGGCTTCTTGAGACAGCTCGGTTCGGGCACGAATGGCCGCGACATCGACGCGACGGCGGACGTGTATTTTGAGCCCAGGAGTCGGCTTGCCCTGCGCATGAGCGCGGGCTTCCTTGAGGCCGCGCATCAAGCCGTCGAAGTCCTTCTTATTCATTTGCTCGCTCCGAAGTCGACCAAGAGTGCGTTCGCTACTTTCATCAATTTCGCGCGTTGCTCGCCGGTAAGATCGGACGCCTCGTTCTTTGCAAACGCCCAAAGAAGCACCGCCGGATATCCCGCCGAGTGAAACCAATAGATCACGCGTCCGCCGCCTCGCTTGCCGCGACCAGGCAACGCGACACGCATCTTGCGAAGACCGCCCGTACCTCGGATCAGCACACCCGATAGAGGTGCCGACGCAATCATGTCGACGATGGCGGCCCGATCGGCCTCGTCCATGAGCTTCGACGCCTTGCTGATGTAGGCGGCGGTCTCAACGACAGCCAGCAGCTTGCGCATTCGTCCCGTCAGCCTAAGTCAATGGCGTATATACGTCAATGGCGTATATGCACTTCAGGTGTCGGCGAGGGCCGTCAGCATGCGGTCGCGGGCGGCGAAGTCTCCGTCGTCGTGGACGGGCTGCAGGCAGACGTGGGTGGCGCCGGCCTCGAAATGCGCCCGCAGGCCCTTCTTGACGGTGGCGGCATCGCCCCACAGCACCATGGCATCGATGAATCGGTCGCTGCCGCCGTCGGCCAGCTCGGCCTCGCTGAAACCCTCACGCAGCCAGTTGTTGCGATAGTTCGGCAGCACCATGTAGCGCGCCAGTTCCTTGCGGCCGAGCGCGCGGGCGCGCACGGGATCGGTCTCCAGCGTGACCTTCTGCTCGACGGCCAGCGCCTTCTTCGGACCCAGGATCGCGGCGGCCTTGGCGGTGTGCCTGGGCGTCACGTTGTAGGGAACGGCGCCCATCGACTTCTCGGCGCTGAGCGCCAGCATCTTGGGCCCGAGGGCGGCCACCATCACCGGCGCGTCCTCGCCGGCGGGCAGGCCCTTGTGGATGCCGTCGAGATAGGCGCGCATGGCGCCCAGCGGTTTGTCGTAGCGATGACCGCGCAGGCCTTCGACCATGGGAATGTGGCTGACGCCAAGGCCCAGGATGAAACGGCCGCCGTGCAGGTTGTTGAGCGACACCATGGCGCGCTGCGCCGTGAAGGGATCGCGGGCGTAGATGTTGGCGATCGAGCTGCCGACCACGAGCTTGCTGCTCTTCGACAGCAGATAGGCCGCCAGCGACATCGATTCGTAGCCGCGCGATTCGGGATACCAGAACGCCGAATAGCCGGCGCCCTCGATGACCCGCATCAGGTCGGCGAGCTGGGCTCCGTTCAGCTTGTCCGTCGAATACCAGACTCCCAGGCGTCCCAACTTCATGGCTTGGCTCCGTCGAATTGAATGTCTTTTGCGATGCTGCGCAGGATTTCCCGGTCGGCGTCGTTCTTGACCGCGATCGAGAACTCGCAATGGGTGACGACACGACCGAAGCGATCGCAGAGCTTGCGCGCGATCGTGTCGTAGGTGCCGATGGTGGCGAATGTTTCCAGAACGTCGTCGGAGATGTGCTGCGGCATCTCCTCCCAGCGCTGGGCCCGCGAAAGGAGCTTCAGCCGGTCGGCGAGATCGCCGAGGCCAAGATGGTCGAAGGCGGCGCGATACTGCGGCGTCGAGGCATAGAAGGCGACGCGGGCCCGCACGTCGCGAATCTTGGGGGCGAGTTCGGACTCGGTGGCGGCCGTGGCCACCAGCGGCTTCATGCCGATCTGGAAGCCTTTGAGCGAGCGACCGGTCTTGGCGGCACCGGCGCGGACGGCCGGCATCATCACCTGCTCGATGTAGGAGGGCGTACAGACGGGATGCGGACGGATGCCGTCGGCCACTTCGCCGGTGACCTGGCACATCACCGGATTGACCGCCGCGATCTGGATCGGAATGTGCGGATGCTCGATCGGGCCGGGATTGAACAGCGGCACCATCAGATTGATGTTGTAGTGCGGGCCCCTGACGTCGAGCGGCGTGCCGTTCTGCCAGTTGTCCCACACCGCCCGCACGGCATGCACATATTCGCGCATCCACGGTCCGGCCGGCGTCCAGGGCATACCGTAGCGGCGCTCGATGTGCGCCTTCACCTGCGTGCCGAGGCCCAGGGTGAACCGGCCGCGCGACAGTTTCTGGACTGTCCAGGCGCTGAGCGCGGTCACGGTGGGGCTGCGCGGAAAGGCGATGGCGACCGAGGTGCCGAGCTTCAACGTCCGTGTCGCTTGGGCCGCCAGCGCCATGACGATGAACGGATCGTCCTTGGTCTCCTCGACGACCAGACCGTCGTAGCCGATCTCTTCCAGCAGGAGTGCGTTCTCGCCAATGCTGTCGAGGTCGAACGGCACTTCCGGCGCGCGAAGGCCAGGATCGACCTTGCCGAGGGGCAGAAGAGTTTCTAACAGCACGTGTCTGCTCGGTGATGGATGGGATTTCTCGTGGCCGGGAGCCTAGCACCGGGGGGTGCTTGGGCAAGCTGCCTCGCCCCGCGATGCGATCCGGGTGGGCCGAGCCGGAAAGGAAACGACGATGATCGTTGTCGTCATGGGCGTCTCGGGATCGGGCAAGACCACTGTCGCGGCCCTGCTCGCCGCCCGGCTTGGATGGCGGTACCGTGAGGGCGACGATCTGCATTCCAGCGAGAACGTCGAGAAGATGCGGGGCGGCACGCCGCTCACCGATGCCGACCGGCTGCCGTGGCTGCAGGCGATCGCGCGGGAAATCGACCTCTGGCGAACGCAAGGCGAGTCCGGCGTGCTCACTTGTTCGGCGTTGAAGCGGTCCTACCGAGACATCATCGTCAGCGACCGCCCCGAAGTGGCATTGGTCTATCTCAAGGGGGCGCAGGATCTCATTACTCGCCGCATGGCGGCGCGGCACGAGCACTTCATGCCGACAGCGCTTCTGGCCAGCCAGTTCGCGACGCTGCAGGAACCGACTCCCGACGAGCGGCCGATCGTCGTCGATGTCGGCGGTCAGCCTGGCCAGATCGCGGACAGGATCGTGCGCGATCTCGAATTTCGCTCCCGCGAAGGCGCTGCGGCTTCGAGGTTGCGGCACGGCCCCCAAATCTCATAGCCTCCGACAAACGGCGACGAAGATCGCCTTTTCCGGAGGAAACCATGCACCCGATCGTTCGGTCCGTCGCCGCGTTCGTGTTCGCGTTCAGCGTTGCCTCTCCGCTCGCCGCCCAGACCAACTGGCCGGACAAGCCGGTCAAGCTCGTCGTGGGCTTCACCGCCGGCAGCGCGACCGATGTCACGGCCCGCATGTTCGCGCAGAAATTCACCGAGGCTTGGGGCCAGGCGGTCGTGGTCGAGAACATCGCCGGCAATTCGGGCGCCATCGGCACCGACCGCGTCGCCAAGGCGGCCCCCGATGGCTACACGCTGTTGTGGTCGGGCAATGCCGCCATCACCATCCTGCCCAGCCTGCAGATCCTGCCGTTCGATCCGTTGAAGGATCTGGCGCCGATCTCGACCTCGCTCACCATGCCGTCGATCTTCTTCGTCAACAACGACCTGCCGGTGAAGTCGATTGCTGACCTGATCGCCTACGCCAAGGCCAATCCCGGCAAGCTCTCCTACGGCTCGCCGGGCGTCGGCACGCCGCAGCACATCGCGGGCGAGCTGTTCTGCCGTCTCGCCGGGATCAAGATGGAGCACATCCCCTACCGCGGCGCCAACATGGCCGACGTTATGAGCGGCGTCGTGCCGGTCGGCATCCAGAACGCGGGGGCGGCGATGCCGCTGGTGCGCGACGGTCGCCTGCGTGGCATCGCCATCACCTCGCTCAAGCGTTCGGCCAACGCGCCTGACCTGCCGACCTTGGCCGAGCAGGGCTTCCCCGGTTTCGAAGCGACCTCGTGGTTCGCCCTGATGGCGCCGACCGGTACGCCCAAGCCGATCCTCGACAAGGTGCGCGCCGAGTCGCTCAAGGTCCTGGCCGATCCCGAGATGAAGAAGAAGTTCGCCAACATCGGCCTCGATCTCGTCGGCAGCACGCCGGAGGAGACGCGCGCCGCCATTGCCGCCGACATTCCGAAATGGGCCAAGGTCATCAAGGAGGCGGGCATCCAGCCTTCGAAGTAGTCTCTCGAGCCGCCATCGCAACGAACCGTCACACCTGAGGATTCTTCCATGAATTACCCCGATCGTCTGCGTGCCCTGCTGGCCGAGCCCGGCCTCGTCGTGATGCCCGCCGTGTGGGACGGGCTGAGCGCCAAGCTGGCCGCCGGTGCCGGGTTCAAGACGGCGTTTCTCTCCGGCTCCTGCGTCGCGGCCAGCCGGTTGGGCGGACCGGATCTCGACCTGATCTCGTTCGGCGAGATGTTCGATTCCTTCAACATGGTTCATGCGGCGGCGCCGCAGCTACTGGTGCTGGCCGATGGCGATCATGGCTACGGCAATCCCATGAATGTACAGCGCACGGTCCGCGCCTATGGCCGTGCCGGTGCGGCGGCCGTCCTGATCGAGGACAAGATCACGCCGCGCGCGCTCACGGCGGCGGGCAAGCCGTGCCTGTCGCGCGAGGAAGCGCGCATGAAGATCCGCGCTGCCGTCGAAGCCGCCAAGGAGTCGGGCATCCTGGTTCTGGCCCGCACCGATTGCCGGCCGACCCAGGGCATCGACGAGGCCGTGGCCCGGATCGAGATGTACGTGAAGGAAGGCGCCGACATCCTGTTCCTGGATTCTCCAGCCGATGACGGGGAAATCCGCCGTGCTATTGCAGCGGCCGGCG
>JAUXST010000067.1 GCA_030679805.1 Reyranella sp.
TCCGGCCTTCGGCCACCTCCTCCGCGTGGCGGGGGAGGAGATTCTTCAGACAGGTCTGACGATCCATGCTCCGGCTCAGTTCAACCGCGCCGCCTTGGCCATCGCCTCGATCGCTTCGGGCTGGCGGGAGCGGACGTTCAGCGTATCCGCGCCGCAATCCTCCCAGGCGCGATAGCGCTCGCGGATGCGCTCAGGCGGGCCGACGATGGATTTCATGTCGACCCATTCGTCGGGCACTGACGCGATGGCCTCGTCCTTCGCACCGGCGAGGTAGAGCTCCTGGATGCGCTCGGCGGCGTCACCGAAGCCGCGCCGCACCATGATGTCGTTGTGGAAGTTCTTGGTCTTGTGGCCCATGCCGCCGACATAGAGTGCGACTTCGGGCTTCAGGCGCGCGAGGGCGCCTTTCACGTCGTTGTCGACCTCGACATGGACGTTGGCGGCGATGGCGAAGTCCTTGAAGCCCTTGCCGTTGCCGGCGCGGCGGAAGCCTTCCTCGAGCCAGGGGCGATACTCGTCCATGGCGCCGGGCATGAAACCCATGGGCAGCCAGCCGTCGGCGATCTCGGCCGTCAGCTTCACCGTGGCCTCGTTGCCGGTGGCGAGATAGATCGGGATGTCGGGGTTCATGTGCAGGATGGATTTCAGCGGCTTGCCGATGCCCATGGCGCCGGGGCCGGTGTAGGGCAGCGAGATCTCGCGGCCTTCGTGCGTGACGGGGCCTTCGCGCTTAAATATTTTGCGCATGATCGCCACGTAGTCGCGCATCCGCCAGTAGGGCTTGCCCCAGGGCTGGCCGTACCAGCCCTCGACGATCTGCGGGCCCGAGACGCCGATGCCGGCGAGGAAGCGGCCGCCGCCGGCCATCGCATCGACGGTCGCGGCCGACATGGCGGCATTGGCGGGCGTGCGGGCCGCGAGCTGCATGATGCCGGTGCCTAGCTTGATGCGCTTGGTGTGGGCGGCGAGGAAAGCGAGCGGGGTCACCGCATCGGAGCCATAGGCTTCCGCCGTCCAGACGGAGTCGTAGCCCAGCTCCTCGGCGCGCTGCACCAGCTTCACGGGGATATCGAGGGCGGCACGGGAATAGCCGATCGAGAGGCCGAGCTTCATTGTCGTTTCCTCCTGGAAGACCAGACCGTACCATCCGCCGGCGGCGGACGACCAACAGGGACATCGATTGAAATCTGTTCTGCGATTTGTCGGC
>JAUXST010000070.1 GCA_030679805.1 Reyranella sp.
CGGCGGCACCTTCGGCAACATCTGATGGCGACGATGCCGACCGACGCCGACGTCGCGCGCTATCGCGAGGATGGCGCCATCTGCCTGCGCCGCGCCTTCGCGCCGGACTGGATCGAGCGCCTGCGCGAAGCGGTCGATGCCGACATGGCCGAGCCGGGCCCGATGGTGCGGGTGAACACGCCTGAAGGCGCGCCGGGACTGTTCTTCGTCGATTTCCAGCTCTGGCAGCGCCATGCCGCGGCGCGGGCCTTTGTCTACGAGTCGCCGGCGCGCAAGATCGCGGCCCGCCTGATGGGCTCGCGCGAGGTCGTCTACTATCACGATCACTTGCTGGTGAAGGAGCCGGGCACGCGCGAGCGCACGCCCTGGCATCACGACCAACCCTACTATCCGATCGACGGCGCGCAGATCGTCTCGCTGTGGCTGCCGCTCGATCCCGTCGATCGCGCGACCTGCGTCGAGTACGTCAAGGGTTCGCACCGCTGGGGCCGCTGGTTCCAGCCCAAGTTCTTCAGGAAGGGCGGCGTCGACCTGGAAGTCCAGGATCCGCGCTTCGAGCCGCTGCCCGACCTCGATGCCGAGCGCGACCGCCACGAGTTCCTCGCCTGGGACATGGAGCCGGGCGACGTCATTGCCTTCCATGGGCTCACGCTGCACGGCGCGTCGGGCAATCTGTCGAGTGCGCGCCGCCGCCGCGCCTGGGCGACGCGCTGGTGCGGCGACGATGCGCGCTATGCCGCCCGGGTGGGCCAGATCTCGCCACCGCTCGAAGGCCATGGTCTGCAGCCGGGCGATCGTCTGGAATGCGCGCTGTTTCCCAAAGTGCTGGGTTAGGGCCCCAAGGATCGGCTGGCGGGCAGAGTGCTGTCACTGCCAGCATCCGTTCACGTCGATTTGAGTTGCAGGTTCAGCAGAAAATAGGCTATATTTTCTATAGGCTGGCGCTTGGACTGCGCTGGCCTTTTTCATTCCGGCATGACCTCCCGCGGCACGCCCGCGGGTCGCCTTATGGCTTGGTGCAGCCGCCACGGGTCCTGACCCGTGGACAGTCCCAACAACAACCCCGTCTCAACCACACGCCGAATAACTACGTGGGAACAGACACTTAACGACGCCTGGGAAACAGGCGCGCCGGGGTACGTGTGTCAGAAGAAATCTGGAGTCGTCTAAAAGCCAATGGAATCGGCTTATCCCGGAATCCCGGACAGGGTCGCGGACAACACGCGTTACATTCAGGTGTCCGCAAATATCGGGCGAAAAGCCCGCCGTTACTGGCTTTCCGGCGTGCGGAGAGCCGAAATTGGTACCGAGGACTTGGAGGGGGACTTCGGCGCGGAGTTACGCCGTGCGAGCCGGGACGACGGACAAACCTGGGGGTGTCCCGCTTAGGGCACCAGCACGGCCTTGCCGACGACGGTGCGCTCCTCGATCAGTTTGAAGGCTTTTACCCAGTCGGCGAGGTCGAGCGTGGCGGCGACCGTGGCCTTGAGCTTGCCTTCGGTGAACCAGCGCATCAGCTCGGTCTGCGCATCTGCCACCATGGCGCGGCGCTGGGCGAGGGCGACCGCTTCCTTCGGCGTCGGCGTGCCCCCCTTTCCATCCCGGCCGCCCCAGCCGTTGTAGTAGCCGTAGTAGAAGCCGATCACCGTCGCGTTCTTGACCAGCAGGATGTTGGCCGGGATCTGCGGGACGACGCCGCTGGCGAAGCCCATGGGGATCAACCGGCCTTCCGGCGCGATGCAGCGCAGCGAGGTGTCGAACGCGGTGCCGCCGACCGGATCGTAGATCACGTCGGCGCCGCGACCGTCGGTCAGTTCCAGCACCTTGGCGCGCAGGTCTTCCTTGCGGTAGTCGATCAGGTGATCGGCGCCGGCCTCCTTGGCCGCCGCGAGCTTGTCGGCGCCGCCGGCGGAGGCGATCACCGTGGCGCCCATCGCCTTGCCGACCTCGATGCCGGTCAGCCCCGAGCCGCCGCCCGCGCCATGAACCAGCATCACCTCGCCCGGCTGCAGGTT
>JAUXST010000072.1 GCA_030679805.1 Reyranella sp.
GGCCTCCGCCGTTTGCGCTGTCTCCGCGTCGGGTCCGCGATAGATCAGGGCTGCAGCGTCAGATGCAGCCTGCTCTTCGGAGCCGGGCGGAGCGACGTCGTCCACAGCGCCTTGTGGGTTGGGGAGCGGCGCGATCAGGGACTCGGTCATGGTTCACATCTCCTTCTGGGTTTCGCCCGCCATGCGGGCATAGAGGTCGGGACAGAGGCGGGTGATGTCGGCCAGCACGTGGAGGCCGACGTTGCGTTCGCCTTCGCGGAAGAAGGTGGCGCTCGTGCCGGTGAAGCTGGTTTCGTAGAGATGGCAGCTCTGCAGCAGGCGCCACAGGAAGCGCCGGCCCTCGCGCTGGTTCATCAGCCAGACGAGATCGTCGTCCTCGCGCTGGCTCTGCAGCCGGCGGCGCTTCTGGCGTTCGGACACGTGGGTGCGATCGCCGGCGTCATAGCCGGCGGCTTGGTCTGTCATGGCTGGGCTCCGAAAATGAAAAACCCGGCCGGTCCCGGCCTCTTTCGAGGGCGGGACCGCCGGGTGTTGGCGGGTGGCTGCAATCGTCCTAGTGTGGTCTTTTTCCTAGCCTATTCCTGCTGAACCTGCAACTTTGATTCTGTGGATAAGTGAGAACGAAAGGAGAATATCGATTCAAGCTCCACACGGCAACTTTCCTCCAGCGACAATCCGGTCCAGTGTCCCGGCGTCATGCGTTCTCTCCTCCGACGCCGCCGGCTGTTGTCCGGCGCGCTCGTCCCGGCCGCGCTCGTTCCAGCCGTACTGGGCCTCGCGTTCCGTCCGGCCGGCGCGGTCGTCGTCCTCGACAGCACCTGGCGCGCCGAAGGCGGGCGGCCGGGCCGCGAAAGCGAGGGCTTCGGCGCACACGAGGCGCTGGCCCGCCAGCCGCAGTTCGCCAGCGTCATGTCGCTGTCGGAAGACGACGGCGAGAGCTGGGACACGGCCTCGGGCACCTGGATCGGCAACATGGCCGGGCCCAACGGGTCGCTGCAGGGCGTGGTCCTGACGTCCGGGCACAACTTCGAACCCGGCGAAGGCGCCGACAACTTCCTCTACCGCACGCTCGGCGGCACGGTGCGGCGCGGCGTGCGCCTCGACACCCATCCGCTCTACAACCGCAACAACAAGGAGCGTAGCGGCTACGACGCGGCGATCGTGCGGCTCGACCGCGCGGTGACGGACGCGGGCCCGGCGCCGGCGCTCTACGCCGGCCGCGACGAGAAAGGCCGGCAGATCGTCATGGTGGGCTACGGCACGCGCGGCATCGGCTCGGTGGGCGAGAACGAGGACTACAACAACCCAGGCGTCCCCGCCGCCGCGACCAACATGGTCGACGAGGTGATGGACGCCGTCGTGCCGCCGCCCCGGGACGACGATGCCGGCAACTGGCTGCAGGTGACGCTGCGGCGCGAGAGCGAAGGCGCCGACCGCCTCGACGGATTGCTGGGCGCGGGCGACAGCGGCGGCTCGGCCTGGATGCGGACCCAGCGATTCGGCTGGGCGATCGTCGGCATCAACGCCAACGGCAATGGCGACTCGGCCTACGGCGATCAATCGGAGTTTGCCCGCGTGTCGGGCCTGCGCAGCTGGATCCTGCGGCTGGCACCGGGCGCGCGGTTCGTCGGGTAGAGCCCTTCTCGATGAACAATAGAGAGGGGAACAATAAAAAAGGCGGCCCGAGGGCCGCCTTCTCTATGTCTTGGGTGGACCGTCTTACTGGATGACGATCTCGACGCGGCGGTTCTGCGGCTCGCGGACACCGTCGGCGGTCTTGACCAGCAGGCCCGCTTCGCCACGGCCGATCACCGTGATCGCCGTCGCCGGCACGCCTTCACGCACCAGCGCATCCTTGACCGTGTTCGCACGACGCAGCGACAGCGCCATGTTGTAGGCTTCCGGGCCCGACGTATCGGTGTGGCCGGTCGCCGTGATGCGGGCGTTGCCCTTGGTCTTGTAGGCGCCAGCGGCCTGCTTGATCGTGTTCAGCGCCTGGGCCGAGAGGTTCGAGCGGTCCCAGTCGAAGAACACCATGAACGACGGCGGCGCAACGGCCGGCGGCGGCGGCGGCGGGGCCGCGGCAGTCTCGCCGAACTTCAGCTGCACGCCCAGCATCACGCTGAAGTTGTTGTTGGTCCACGACGAGCCGTTCAGCTGCGGGTTGCTGGTGCCGTAGTAGCGGCCGTCCAGGCTCACGCGGATGTTGCTGTCCGCGTTCCACGCCAGACCCACCATGCCCTGATAGGCGAACACCGTGCTGCTGAGCGAGCTGGTGCCGTCGACGAAGCCGATACCGGCGCCGGCGCCGATGTACGGCGTGATCACCGAAGCGGGCATGAAATCATAGAGCAGGTTGGCCAAGATGCCGAGCTGGCCGATCTGGTTGCTGAAGCCACCCACGCCCACGGCGTTGATGTTGGTCGTGTTCTGGCGATAGACGCCTTCGAGTTCGACGCGCGGGCCGACGAAGTCGTAGCCGATCACGCCACCGGCCGCCCAACCCGTCTGCGGGCTCACCTGCACGGTGTTGAGAGCGCCACCGCTGGTCGTCGTCGCCGCCGTCACGTTGGTGTTCAGAAGCCAGTTCAAACCGCCTTCTGCACCGATGTAGAAGCCCGGCGACGGAGACTGCGCCTGGGCGGCCATCGGCAGCGCAACCAGCGCGGCGGCGGCGATAAGAGCCTTCTTCATACCTGATCTCCCTCTTTACTACGCGGCCCACGCACCAGAAGCGCGGGCCAAACTCAAATCAAGATAACGCGGGCAATGTATCCGACGCCGCCGCCGGGATGCTACCCCGTACAAGGGCGCACGGGCCTTTGGGGCAGCAGGTGTGGCAACCCAGTCACAGTGGTGGCTCCGCCGATTCCCGCTTTGTTCCCTTCAGCGCTTGGGCAAGAGGTTGCGCTTTTCCGCGATCCCGAACAGATCGCTCTCGCCGCCCAGGAGCGACCGGGCGATCCTCAGCCCGGGATCGGCCCCGGTCGGCATGGCCACCGACCGCATCAGGAAATCGGCCTGGGCATTCTGGTTGGCGGCCTGGATCCGCTGGGCCCAGGCTTCCCGGGCGGCCTGGTAGCGCGTGGCGAGCGCCTCCTCTTCGCCCAGCGCGGCGGTATCGCCCAGGATGTCGAGCGGCGAGCCCTCGAGGTCGCTGCCCTGCGCCGCCAGGCGCGCCTGCTGGGTGCCGAGCAGCAGCGAGGTCTTGCGGCGCTGCCGCCCCTCCTCGACCGCGCCGCGCCGCTCGGCATCCTGGGCATTGTATTCCGAGACCTGGGCGGCGTTGCGCGCCACCGCTGTCTGGTAGGACGCCTGATAGGCGCGCAGGCTCTGCTGCGCCGCCGCCTGCTGCGCCTGTTGCTGGGCGCCCAGGATCGTCTGTGCACCGGAAACGCCCATCATCAGGGCGGCCGTGAGTTCACACATGATTGTCCTCCTTGAAATTGCGGTTCGATTGGTCGAGTCGATTCACAACCGCAAGTTGGCGGTCGAAATATGGGCCAAGTCGTTCCCTGAGCGGATCGAAAGACCGGCATGCCTAAACGGTGGATAGTGCATTGCCAGCGTCCTTTGGATCGAGTGGCAGGCGCGTAAGCTCCCGAAGGGCCTGATCGCGATTGATCCTGATCTGGTCGCGCGTCATGCTTCTTTCTATCTCCGCTTAACGGCCCACCAGGGCCTGAAGGGCGTTCTTGCCGCCACCTCACAGACGACGTCGACGCGTTACCAATTTGCAACCAACGCGCGCTTCCGTTTGTCCCAAGGCTGTTTCATCGTATTTTAAGGATCAGCCTTCGACCTGCTGGATTTGCGACATAGAAGTTTGACAATGACCCTCAGGATGCTTGGCGACGCTGCCAACAAGCTAGCTTTGGCCTTCGCCTGCCTGTCGTCTAGGTTCGTCGTCGCATTCCTGACAAGTTGGTACGTCTATTCGGTGGCGACCGGCTTCTATAACTGTGCCCGCCGCTGGGATGATTTTTGTTACGCCGTACCGGTTGCCGCCCCGGCCTTCATCTTGACCGTGGCCACGGACTCCGAAGGTGGCGACCCTCGTCTCACAGACATCCTGTGGCTGACGTTGACCGTCACCGTGCTCTGGACGGCAGTTGCGTTCGTTCGACGATACAGGTCGCCCTAACGTTTGCCGGTAAGTGACGCCGGTGGGCCAAACGCCCCGCCGCGGCCGATCTCGTACCCAATTTCGATGTAGCGGCGATTTTGTGCGGGAAGGCCGTACGGCGCCTTGGGGTCGAAATTGGAAGAAAATATTTGCGCAAACTGGCCAGAGATCTCCAGAAGTTTATCCAACGACAATCCCGCCTGCTGGCCTGCCAATCCAACATTGACGTTGGAGATGTTCCTAAAGTGAGGGAGCTGGGTAAATCCAGTTATACGATTTCCTCTCCTCTGATAGTCATAAATGCCGCCTTGCCCGACGAGTGCGCCGAGGCTCCCAGCCAGTACCAGATTAGCGCCAGGCGCAAGGTTGGGATCGGACAGCGCAGAAGCGAATCGTTCTCCGGCTATGCGGCCAGCCGCTGCCACTTTGGCGAGATCGGTATCCGGAGCCATCACGTATCCAGTCGGTGAGTTCTCATCGGGTATTGTCGTGCCATCCGGCAGATGCACGACGTCACCAACGGCATCCAAATGTGCGGCGCGGAATTCTGCACTTCCCGGAATTGGCTCGACATTTGGTGCGATGCCTCGGCGTGCCTCAGCCGGCTCTTGCTGTTGCGCGACCTGTGCGTTGCCGTCGGCTCCGGCCGGATCGCCTCCCGCGACGCGAACGATGTTCGGATCATCAGCTAGCGGACTCAGCACGTCACCGACGAGGCTGCGGATGTCCGCCATCGTCGGCGGCCCGCCTTCGACAGCCTCGAAGGCGCTGAGCAGCCTATCGAGCTGCTGCCGCGCGGCCCGCGCCTCCGGCCTGGCCGGATCGACGTTAGCCTTGCGCAGCCCCTCGTCGAGGAGCGTGCGGCCGAGGCTGTGCCGCTCGAAGGCAGCATCTGACCTGCCCTCCACGACCGCTTTCTGGAATCCGACCAGACGCTGGTAGTCGTGATCGCCGAGCGACAGCCGGTGCTGGGCGAGATCGATGGCCGCGAAAACCTCCGGCTCGTGCACGGCCTGTCCGTCGAGTGCCTCGTGGAGGTCGCGGTCCGTCGCCACGCGCCCACCGTTGATGGCCGCGGCGGCCAGCGCCTCGGTCTGTTCCGGGCTCAGCCTGTCGCGCAGCTCGGGCAGCATCGCCAGCAGCCGCGCAGCCGGGTTCTTGTCGAGCCAGTCGACGGCCGCCACGGCGGCGCGGCCACGCGCCGCCTGCCACGCCCGGTCGGCCTGCGCATGCTCGATCCGGATCATCCTGTTCACCTGCGCCCGTACCTCGGGTGAGACGTCCGACGGCGTCAACTCTGACGCACGGGCTCGATAGTCGTCGAAGTCCGGGCGACGCGTAGCGTCATCCGGCGTCTCCGCAAGAACACCCACGATCTCTGTCACGCGACGCGCCTCGCGCGCCCGTTCGATCTTGCGCTCGACGACCGCCTGCCGCTCCGGCTGGATCACGTCGCGCGCGTGCTCGTAGAGCTTCGCGGCGCGGCCGGGGTCCCGGCCGATGGCCTCTTCGACCGCGCCGGCATAGAGATCGCTCAGGCCCTGGCGCACGGTGGCGTCGGTCTGGGCCTCGTCCCAGCCCCGGCGCTCGCCCTGGTAGCGCAGCTCGTTCGCTGCACTTCGGCCAAGCAGGCGCAGATGCGCCGGGTCGTGCCAGGCAAGCGACGCGTCCTGCTGCAGGTCGGCGATGCGCTCGGCCACGATGCGGTCGTCGAGCGCCGACGTTGCCTGCTGCGCAATCCGGCCGAGGTCGCCCGTGGCGCGGTCGAGGTGACTGTCGATCAGCGGTTCGAGGATCGTCCTTTGGCGAAGGCCGATCGCCTGAGCGAGGTAGCGGTCCTTCAACTCGCCCAGCATCGGTATCGCCTCGGCGACGCCGCCCAACGCGTCTTCCGGACCCTTGCTCGCGAGACCCGTCCCCGGATCGTGCACGAGGGCGCGAATCTCGCTCGCAATCCCGGTGTCGAGCTGGCGGGCGAACATCTCGTCGGCCTGGATGCCGATCGGATGGTCGTCGACCGGCCATGGCTCTTCCACCGGCGCTGCCTCGGCCAACCTCTCTATCTTGATGCTTGCCATTTCGATCTCCGCTTAGCGGCCCACCAGGGCCTGAAGGGCGTTCTTGCCGCCGCCCACGTCGACGCGGCCGAGCTTTTCGGCACCGGCGGCCATCGCCTGGCCCGCCTGCAACGCCATCTGCTGCTGTTGTGCCTGCGCCCGCTGCTGGCGCACCGCCGTCGCCTTGTCGGTCGACACGATCAGCCGGCTGGGCACGCCCAACAGGTCACTGTAGGCGTCGACCGTCTCGTCGATGTTCAGCTTGTCCAAGACATCGGGCTTCATCGCCGCGGCACGTCCCGCGAAGCTCACGAACCGTTCGATGCCGCCGGTCGCCACCGAACGCTGGGCCTGAGCCAGCGAGGACACGTACTCGACTTCCATCGCGTGGCCCTTCAGCGACGGTGGCGGTGCCGGAACCGCACCCGCCCGTGCCATGAGCGCGAACACACGCTTGATCAGCGGATCGAGCAGCTCGTCATGCAGCCGCTCCAGCACCGGCCCCAGCATCACCATCTTCTCCTCGCGCCGCTCGACGATCTCGGTCGCCGAACGCACGTCGTCGAGCTGGCTCATCATCAGGAACAGGTCGGCATAAAAGGCCGCCTGGACGCTGCGCTGCCGGTCGGCGATCGCCTGTGCCAGGTGATTGAGCGGCGGATTGATCTGGTAGGCGGGACGGAACCCCGCGCCGGTCGGGTCGGCGACGTAGGTCACCGCGCCCGAGACCGTCGATGCAATGTCGTTGCGCATGCTGGGCGGCGCCACCATCGGCGGGTTCACCATCTTCTCCAGCGCCTGGCCGAAGCGCTTGTGCAGGACTTGCAGCCCCTTCACGTCGGGCAGCGCGTCCATGCCGGGCGAGCGGCCCCAGACGTCGTTGCCCACCAGGTGCCAGCGCGGGCACAGCGCCGGGAAGGACTCGAAACCCGACACCGACAGCAGGCACTCGCCGGCGCCCGCCTTCTCGTAATAGACGGAGCGGAACGGCATGTGGCGGTTGTCGGCGCGCTCGAGGTCGCGGCCCTCGTTGGGCTCGATGGCGTGCACGACCGTGACCTCGCGGTCCCAAGTGCCGGCGTCGTACTGCTCGCGCACCAGCGGTGAGACCGCCTCTCGGCCAAAGCGCTCGACGAGCTGGAATACCGTCAGCGGGAACTCGCGGTAGAGCGTGTTCACCACCTGCCGATCCGACGAGGCCAGCCAGTATTCGCCGACCGTCAGCGGCCAGGCGCGGACGATCTCCTCGTCGTCCTCCAGGATGAGCAGGGCGCCGGTGCCGAACACGCCCAGCTCCTCGTAGACCGTGGCCAGCGCGTTGTAGAGGTTGGAGCGCGCGAAGACGCGCAGCATCGCCTCCTGCACGCGGTCGAGCCAGACACGCACGCCCGGCGCCTGGGACAGCGCCGGATCGCCGACGGTGAGGCGGAACCACGGCCGCGCCGGCGAGGTAACGCCCGACATCAGTCCCGAGGCCAGGGTGCGGGCGGCCAGGGTGCCGGTCGAGTCGAGCATTTTGCCGTTCAGCTTGCGGCCGCGGTCGCTCTGGCCAGGGAAGCTCAGGAACTGGCCGCGGCGCGGTAGGATGTTGTCGGAGAGTTCGCGCCAGTGCTGAAACCAGCTCTGACGCTCGCGGTCGAGCGCGCCCATTCGGCGCTCGCAGTGGCGACGCAAGTCGCCGTCGGAAAGGGTCATAGGTGGGCTCCTCTCACTGACCCAGCAGGGTCTTGTAGCCGGTGGTGTTGGGCGCCGACGCATCGGCGAGGCCGAGGCCGGAGGTGGCGATGGTGCTGCGGTACCCCTGCAGCCCGGCGGCGCGCCGGCGGGCGTCGTCGCGCGCGGCCTTCACCGCGGGATCGGCGGCCTGGGGCGGCTCGGGCGGCGGCGGCGGCGCGGCCGGCAGCGGCGGCATGGACGGCATCGAAGGGGCACTCGAGAACATGCACATGTCTGTCACTCCTGTTGGTCAGAGGTCGTGGAAGAAATCGTAGTCGTGGTCCTGGTCGAGAATGCGCGGCTGCAGGTCGGCTTCGCTGCGCCGCCACTGCGGATGGACCGGCTGGGCGAAGGTGAGCGCCAGCGCATCGCCCAAGTCGGGCGAGGCAAGCCCGCGCTTCTTCATGTCGTCCTTCCGCTCGAGCTGGATGGCGTTCCTGGCGTCGTAGCCGTACTCGACGCCGGTGAGGTCCTGGGCGAGGGTCGGATCGTCGACGACGGCGCCGGCCTTCAGCCAGTCCTTCATCCGCCCCCAGATCTCGGCGCGCTTGTTGGCGTAGAGCGGGCCGGTGCCCTCCGGCGCCCAGCCGTCGGGCCGGCCGGCGAAGTTGACGCCGATCACGTGCGGCACGCCGAGCTGGCGCAACCGGTCGACGACGCCGCCGCCCACGCCACCCTCGTCGACAAAGATCGCGTCGGCGCGGTACTGGGCGGCGACCTCGGTCACCTTGCCGGACAGCGTCATCGTATCGACGCCGCGCAGCACCAGCGGTGGCCGGCTGCGTGCGTCGCGACCGCGGCGCGGATAGATCACCGAGCGGTCGTCGCCAAAGCGCGCCACGTCGACGCCGATCACCAGCGGCTCGTCGACATCGCCGGAGACCTCGCGACGAAGCGCCTCGTCGACGGTCTCGCCGTCGATGAATTGCATCGAGCCCGCACGCGGGAAGACCCCACGTACGCGCACCCGCACGAAATCGCTGTCCTCCCCATAATCATCGACCCAGCGCTGGAGCTGGGCCTTGTTGGTGAGTCTGACGGTGCGCGAGTCGACCTGGCGGCCGCGCCAGCGGTGGGCGAAGCGCGCGAAGCACTCGCGAAAGCGGCCGGTGTTGCGCGTCGGATTGCCGAACACCAGCCAGAGCAATTCGGTCTCCTTGTCGGTGAGCGCGCCTTCGGTGGTGTCCCAGATCACATCGGGGATCGCCGAGGCCTCGTCGAACACCACAATGGTGCGCTTGCCGTGGTTGTGCAGGCCGGCGAAAGCCTCGGCGTTGGTCTCCGACCATGGCACGAGATCGAGCCGCCAAGTCTGCGAGCGGCCGACGACTTTCGAGGCCACGGACGTGGACGTGAGATCGAACCACTCACGGTATGTCCATTTGCGTAGCCACTTCGCCATCTCCGCCCAGGTCTTGGTGCGGAGCTGGGTCTCGGTATTGGCCGTGACGACGCCGCGCGTGTCCTCATGCGTGCCCATGGCCCACAGGAGAATCCAAGCGACCAGCGCCGACTTGCCGACGCCGTGCCCGGAGGCAACCGCGATCCGCACCGCCTCGTCCGGAGTGCCAAGCCCGCTGCCGATCTCCTGCAATACCTCGCGCTGCCAATCATCGGGCACGGCCTGGAGCGTCTGCGTCACGAAGCCAAAGGGATCGCGCGCCCAGCGCGCGGTCGCCTCGAGCAAAGGCGCAGCATCGGCTTTCGCATCTCGACGCATCGTGCTCTCTCCAATGAACAGTCATTCAGGAATTGCGGCATCGGGCGGGCCGGAATGCCCCCGTAATGCCCTGCGGCAGTCAGATCGCGGCCCGCGTCGGCGGCGACCGTGCCGTCGTCATGATGGTCAAGCTCAACATCCTTCATCTCCTGATTGCACTCGGCGCCACCGGCTGCGCCGGCGTCCTGGTGCACGAGGCGCAGGGCCGCGTGTTGCGGCCGTCGCGGCTGGCCGCGGCGCCATTGCTGGCCGCCGGCGCGGCGCTGTTCCTGCTGGCGCTGGTGGCGCCCGACGACCGCGCGCCGAAGTTGTGGGCAGTGGCGGTGGCGCTGGGCGCGCTGCCCGGCGCCGTGCGCGGCTTCGTCCTGACGCTGCAG
>JAUXST010000086.1 GCA_030679805.1 Reyranella sp.
CGTATTTCTTCAAGGGCAAGCAGATCGGCGAGCAGGTGATCCACGACGACCGGGCGTTGATGTTCCTGCTGAAGCTGGAGGACGCCCAGCGCGCCCGCGCCGAGGCGCGCGAAGAGCGCCGTGAGCAGCGCGCGCACGAGATCCGGCTGAAGGAGATGGAGATCGAGGCGAAAAAACCTACGCCGAAAATGCACGCGCCTGCCGCGCATTCGGCGGCATCGGTCGAGGGTGAATCTGCTGCCGAGATCAAAGACTTGGCCGCCGTTCCGGCGGACATCGCACCTCCACAGGTCGTGGAGGTCGCGCCGCCCCCTCACCCCACCTCTCCCCCTAGCGGGGGCGAGGAGTCCGAGAAGAGAGGCGCTCATGTTCCTCTCCCCCGCGAGGGGGAGAGGCTAGGTGAGGGGGAGGAGAAGAAAGAGTGACTCTAGCCGCTGTTGCGCAGGCCGGCCGCGATGCCGTTGATGCTGAGGTGGATGCCTTGCACCACCGCGGGGTCGGTGTCGCCGGCGCGGTGACGCTTGAGCAATTCGATCTGCACATGGTTGAGCGGGTCGATGTAGGGAAAGCGGTTGCGGATCGAGCGCGCCAGCAGCGGGTTGCGCTCCAGCAGAGTCTTCTGCCGCGTGATGGCGCAGACCACGTCGATCGACGCCTGCCATTCCTGTTGCACGCGGCTGAAAACCCGTTCGCGCAGCGCCGCGTCGGCCACCAGCTCGGAGTAGCGCGAGGCGATGGCGATGTCGCTCTTGGCCAGCACCATGTCCATGTTCGACAGGATGGTGCGGAAGAACGGCCAGTTGTCGTGCATCTCCTGCAGCGTCGCCATGCCGTCGCCGGGCCGCGCCGCAATCCACGCCTTCACCGCGGCGCCAAAACCGTACCAGCCCGGCAGCATCAGGCGGCATTGCGCCCAGCTGAACACCCAGGGGATGGCGCGCAGATCTTCTATGCCCTGCTTCTTCGACCGCGACGCCGGGCGGCTGCCGATGTTGAGGGTGGCGATCTCCTCCAGCACCGTGGACTCGCGGAAATACCGGTCGAAGCCCTCGGTCTCGTAGACCAGGTCGCGATAGGCGCGGAAGGCCTGCGCCGACAGCTCCTCCATGACGGCGAGATAATCGGCGGGCGGTGGCGGGCGGTCCGCGTCCAGCAGCGAGGCTTCCAGCGTGGCGGCGGCCAGGGTCTCGAGATTGCGCCGCCCGACCTCGGCATTGGAATATTTGCCGGCGATCACCTCGCCCTGCTCGGTGATGCGGATCTGGCCCTGCACCGCGCCCGGGGGCTGGGCGAGTATTGCCTGGTAGCTCGGTCCGCCGCCGCGACCGACCGAACCGC
>JAUXST010000089.1 GCA_030679805.1 Reyranella sp.
GGTATTTCATTGCCGCCAGCAGCGCGTCGCGATCGATCTGGTCAGCCAGGTAATTCGGCTGGATCTCGGGCTTGGCCGTGGGATCGGCGCTTAGCGCCGTCACATGGCCGGTGCTCTCGGGGCGAAGCTGAGCGGCGCCCAAGGTCATGCCGGGCACGGTATCGAGCTCGGTGGTGCCGTAGCGGCCGCCGCCATAGCTCGCCGGCGCGAAATAGAGCTGCATGTCGGGCGTCTCGAGCCCCGGCCGCGTCTTGAAGTAGGCGCCGGCATGGCTCGGCGCCGTGGTCAGCAGGCCCTTGCGGGTGAAGGCGTAACGCAGGACCTCGCCCACGAGACGCAGGCCGCGGCTGCGCTCGTTGAGCGAGCCCGCGCCCTTCACCAGCGCCGAGACGCGCACGGCGTAGTGGTCGCGCAGGTTGTGGCCGACGCCGGGCAGGGCATGCTTCACCGCCACGCCGATCGCGGCGAGGTCGTCCGCCTTGCCGATCCCCGAGATCTGCAGAAGCTGCGGCGTGTTGATGGCGCCGCCCGAGAGGATGACATCGCGCCGCGCGCGGACCTGCTTGGTCTGTCCGTCCAGGCGATAGGTGATGCCGATGGCGCGCTTGCCCTCGAGGTCGATTCGCTCCACCAGGGCGCGGGTGATGACGCGCACATTGCCGCGCGTCATCGCGGGCTTCAGGTAGGCGTCGACGGGGCTCCAGCGCCGGCCGCCGCGCATCATGTTCTGGTAGAGGAGCGTGCCTTCCTGGTCGCCGCTGTTGTAGTCGGGCGTGCGTTTCAGGCCGAGCGTCTCGTTGGCCGACATGAAGGCGTCGGAGAGCACGTGCGGATCGCGCTGGTCCTCGATGACCAGCGGGCCCGAGCGGCCACGCACCTCGTCGCTGCCGCCGACGCGCGTTTCGGCGCGCTTGAAGTAGGGCAGCACGTCGGTCCACGACCAGCCGCGGCAGCCGAGCTGCGCCCAGGTGTCGTAGTCGGCCGCCTGGCCGCGCACGTAGAGATGACCGTTGATCGAGCCCGATCCGCCCAGCACCTTGCCGCGCGGGAATTTTATCTTGCGGCCGTCGATGTGTGGGCCGGGTGCAGTCTCATAACCCCAGTTCAGGCTCT
Organism: Reyranella sp.; assembly: GCA_030679805.1. Classification (GTDB taxonomy): domain Bacteria; phylum Pseudomonadota; class Alphaproteobacteria; order Reyranellales; family Reyranellaceae; genus Reyranella. The sequence goes on from JAUXST010000089.1 coordinate 1,114, forward strand.
CGTTATAAACCGTCTTGTTGAATCCGGCCGGCACCTTGATCCAGATGTGATTGTCGTTGCCGCCGGCCTCGATCACCGCGACGCTGTTCTTGCCGGACTCGGAGAGGCGATTGGCCAGCACGCACCCCGCCGCACCGGCGCCCACGATGACATAGTCGAATTCTTCCATTACATTCCTCCCGTACGCCATCCTACGCTACAGCACTTACTTGTGCATTTAAGCCCTCTCCGCCCGCGTCATACGCGGGGGAGAGGGCGTCTAGAGCGTGACGCAATACGGTTAGGCCGCTACCACCAGCGTCGACGCTAACTGCCGCACCGACTTCACCATCGCCATGGCGACCAGCTTGCCGGTCTTTCTGTTTTCTTCGCTGCCGGCCACATCCTC
>JAUXST010000117.1 GCA_030679805.1 Reyranella sp.
CCCCCGCGGGGGCGGGACAGAAACTCCGCAATGCCGGTTTCGGAGGATAACCTCAGCGACGTTTCGAATGACGTCGAGCCTTCGAATACGAGCGGCCGCAGAATATCGAGTTCGCGCAATTCCAGCGCACCACCACCGAAGGCTTCACAGGCGGCGGCCATCATGACTTCGACATAGGCCGTCGCCGGGAACACCGGGATTGCGCCCACCTTGTGATCGGCGATCCAAGGGAACAGCACGGGGTCGATGGTCGAGAACCACTCTGCGCAATCGAGCCGTGGGCGCAGGCCGAGGAGGGGGTGTTCCGTTGCGGTGAGGACGGTGCTCGCCGAGGCCGTGGGCTGCACCTTGAATTGCTTGTGCTGCCATGGATAGAGCGGCAGCGGCATGGCGGTCGCGGGCAGTGGACCGAAGAAGCGGTGCGGGTCGACTTTTCCGCCGGCGAGGAACACCTTCGACACGGCTTGCTCGAGCGCGTCGACCGTCCTTTCGCCTTCCGACTGGTTCATCGTCTCCACAACCGCGCCATGCACCCCTGCCTCACGCAGGACATCGCGGATGTAGCTCGACAGGATCGGCCTCGGGCCGATCTCGACAAAAACGCGCAGGCCTTCTCTGACCAGGCAGTTGAGCGCGGCCTCGAACTGTACCGGCTCGCGCACGTTCCGCCACCAATGGTTGGGCCCCAAGGACTCGGCGTCCGCGAAATCGCCTGTGACCGACGACACGAAGCGGCTTCGCATCGTCAGCGGTTTCAGCCCATCAAGCTCCCGCAGAAGCGGCGCGCGGACCGGATCGACCAGAGCGCTGTGGAAGGGATAGTCGAGATCGAGGCGCCGCGCGCTGATGCGCTGGCTGGTCGCCGCTGTCAGCATGCGGTCGATTTCGGCGATCGGGCCGGATACCGTGACACTGCGCCAGCTGTTCACGGCGGCGATGTCGACCGCGGGCACGTTCGATGCCTTGAGAAAGCGCCGGGCCTCGCGCTCGCTCAGCATCAGCGCGGCCATGCCACCGCTGTCGCGCACGCTCTCCTGATGCCTGCTCCGCGCCGTCACGACGTCGATCGCCTGCTCGAGGCTGAGCGCGCCGGCAGCCCAGGCCGCGGCGATTTCGCCGACGCTGTGCCCCATGGTGGCGACAGGAGTGACTCCGGAATCCTCGAGCACGCGCACCATCGCGACCTGCAGCGCCAGCAGCAGCGGTTGCGAGTAGGTTGCATGGCGAAGTCTCGCGCCAAGATCCTCGGCGAACAGCATGTCGACGAGCGACCATTTCTGGACTTTCGAGAAATGCCCGTCGATCTCCCTCAGGGCTTCCTGGAACAGCGGATCGGCGTGCCAGGCATCGCGTCCCATGCCGGCCCATTGCGCACCGTTGCCCGAGAACAGGAAGGCGACGGGCAACTCGCTGCCGAGTGCCTGGCCGCTCAGGACCGATACAGGCTTTTCGCCATCGGCAAAGCGCCGGACATGGCGCCGTATCTCTTCCGCCGTTCCGCCGCGGATCAGCAGGCGATGGGGCAGCGCGTCGCGCAGATGCGCACTCGCGGCGATGAATTCGGAAGCCGCACGGGGCTCGTTCGGCCACTCAGCGTCGTAGGCTGCCGCGAGCGGACGCAGCGCGTCGGCGCTGTGCGCCGTCAATAGCAGCGGCGGCACGTCATTGCGGACCTGGACCAGTCTCAGGGTTCCTGCGTCGCTGCGCACGATGGCGTGGGCATTCGTGCCACCGAAGCCGAAGGAATTTATGCCGGCCAGCGACGGGCCGCGCCGCTCCGGCAGCCGCCAGTTGCGGTCCACGACCCGCAGGTTGAGTTCGTCGAAGGGGATGTCCGGGCTTGGCGATTTCTGATGCAGCGTCGCCGGCACCATTCCGTGGTTCAACGCCAGGATGGATTTCAGCATGCCAGCGAGGCCGGACACCGGTTCGAGGTGTCCGACATTCGACTTCACCGAGCCGATCGGCAGTGGCTGGGAGCGACGTTGGCCCAGACCCTTGCCCAGGGCATCCGCCTCAAGCGGATCGCCCACTCTCGTGCCCGTGCCGTGGGCCTCGACGAAAAGCAGGTCCGCCGGGTCGACCGCGAAATCGCCATAGACCTGCTCGAGCAAGCGCCGTTGCGAATCGGCCGAGGGTACGAACACGCCGGTGGTGTGGCCGTCCTGGTTCATGCCCGAACCGACGAGGACGGAGTGGATGCGGTTGCGTGCCTTGTGGGCCGCCGCCATCGAGCGCAGCACCACGACGACGGCGCCCTCAGACCTCACGTAGCCGTCGGCCGCCGCGTCGAACGGTCGGCATAGGCCAGTCGGCGACAGCATCGAGGCGCGCGAAAACCCAACATAGGAGAAGGGCGACAGCAGCAGGTTCACGCCGCCCACGATCGCCGTGTCGATCGTGCCATTGCGGATCGCCTCGGCGGCGAGGTGGAGGGCCACCATCGACGAAGAGCACGCCGTGTCGAGCGCCAGGCTGGGGCCACGCAGATCAAGCGTATAGGACAGCCGGTTCGCCATGATGCTCAGCGAATTGCCTGTCATCATGTGGACGTCCGCGGCCGACGGATCGGCGAAGAGCCGCGCCGCGTGGTCGACCGACGAAGCGCCGATGTAGACGCCGGTATCGCTGCCCGCCAGGCTCGAAGGTCGAATGCCGGCATGGGCCAATGCGTCGTAGCCGACCTCCAGGAGATGCCGGTGTTGCGGGTCGACCTGCTCGGCCTCGCGCGGACTCATGCCGAATGCCGCGGCGTCGAAGCCCCAGACGTCGTCGATCACGCCAGCCGCGAACGTGTAGCTGCGGCCGAGTTGGTCGGGCGAGGGATGGTAGTAGGCCTCCGTCGGAAAGCGATCGGGCGTGATCCAGCTCACGCTGCAGCTGTTGTTCTTCAGGAGATGCCACAACTCTTCGCTGCGTCGTGCGCCGGGCATACGACAGGCGTAGCCAATGATCGCGATTTCGCGTCCTGATTGCATCGTCCTGATACTTTCCCCAGCCCCTATGCCGCGCTCGCCTATTTTGCCGCGGTAAGTCTTCGCTGAAAGCGCCTCCCACAGACACTTTCGTACAAATCGAGCAATCGTCCCAATTTGTCTATACTGTGTTGAGCACAATAGTTGAACGCACACCTATGTCATATTTGTGGAAGTGAGGTGCGATTCAGTACAAGTTCATCTTGGCGGCCAAAGCTGCGATTTCGTCGACGATCGGGCAGAGCCTCCCACTCCCAAAGTACAGAAAGATGCGCATTCTTTGGCCAAGAATATCAGGACCCAATACGCTAACCCCCCTGTCTTGTAGCTCGGGGAATGGGGAAATATCCTTGAATATCAATGGGATATCATGTAAAATTCAATTGCGCCGCGGATTCTGTCAACCGTAATGATAACGTTTTCTATATTGACCCATAATTGTGACTCTAACAGGGGCGATCGGACTATGAAACGAATTGGCCGCCTTGTTTGGCGCCGAATTGATCGATACATGGTCGTGGTAGGACTGTGTATTGCAAGCACCGGTTGTGATTTGTTGCCCAGTGATGGGCCAAACGCGAACGGGATGTTGGCGCACGCATCGGTGAATCTGAAGGCCAACCCCGTAATGCGATTTGCGCTCGTCGGTATCGACTCGCGGATTGCGCGAGACGCCGAGCAATTTTACCAACCCGCAGCGATCGCCGTGCCGGCGGCATTTCAGCAATCCGGCTCCTTCGGCAGGGCCGGTGTGGGCGATGTTCTTCGGGTGACCATTTGGGAAGCCGGGGATGTCGGCCTCTTCGGCAAAGACCGCAAAGGGGCGGACATGACCGTCCGGGTCGATGTCGATGGAACGATCGCTTTGCCCTTCACTGGGCGAATTCCGGCTGCCGGACGACGACTATCGGAAATCGAAGCGGCCATTGTCGCGCGCCTCGAAGGCCAAGCCGTTCAACCTCAGGCGACGGTCATGGTTGTCGACAACGTCAGCAGTGCGGTGTCCGTTCAGGGCGACGTCGGTAAAGCGGGCCCTTATCCAGTGGCGAAGGCAAATCTGCGGCTGCTCGATATGATTGCAATGGCAGGCGGCGCCAAAAGCCCGCCATACGAGACAGTTGTCCGTATCACGCGAGGACGCTCGACGATGAGCATTGGCCTCCAGGATGTGATCGATCAACCTGAAAAGTTCAATGTTTCGGTCGCAGCGGGGGACACGCTGCTTTTGACGCGGAATCCGCGGAAATTTCTTGCGCTTGGAGCTGTGGCGCAACCCGGCGAACAGGTCTTCCGCCGATCGCCGCTCACCCTGTCAGATGGGCTTGGCCAGGCTCTCGGGCTGGATCCTGCGCGTGCGGATGCAAAGGCCATCTATCTCTTCAGGCGTGAGCCGGTCGAACTCGCCCGGCGCTATGGCGTTCAGCTCTTGCCAGAGGATCGCGATACAGTGCCGATCGTCTATCAGCTAGATCTGAAGGCTCCCCAATCGTTCTTCGTCATGAGCGGCTTTCCGGTGCGGCCGAACGACATTCTCTTCGTATCGGCAGCTCCACTGGCGGAGGTGGCTCGGTTCATGCAGATTCTGTCGGGCGCGACGGCAACGGTCGCAATTCCACGCACGCTGGCTGGAAATTACCCAAGTGGTCAGTAGTCGGATCACAATCATGTGATTGGGGGCCGTGGTGCCCTTCACGGTGCGCCCAGCTGTGGCGAACTTGCAACGTTTGATAGAAATATTGTCAGAGGGCTTCTGCAATGCCACTGAATTCGTGTAATGTGCTAAATAATAGCCTGTTGTCGGTTGGGGAGACATTCACGTGAAAAAATCTCTATTAGTCGCCATGGCTTTGGCCGCCTTGCCCAGCGTAGTGCATGCGGCCGATGATTTTGTGCCCTTCCAGGGCTTTTATATCGGCGCCGGCGGGGGCCTTGTTTTCCCGCTTTCCTCGAACCCTGGTGTGACCACGTACACAGGTTGGCTCGCCGGCGGTAAGATCGGCTACGATTTTCTGGGTCCCCGCGTGGACCTTGAGGTCGGATATGGCCGTGTCGGCAACAACGTCTTCTTCCCGGGCAGCGCGGTCAGCGGCGGTTCCGGGCAGCTGAACGTCATGGCCAACGCCTATTATGATTTCATGCCCATGGAGCGGTTCAATCCCTACATCGGCGCGGGCTTGGGCATCGCCTTTATCGATAGCAACACGGCCCTTGGCAGCACCCAGTTCGCCTGGCAGGCCATGTTAGGCCTTCAGTACCATATAGATTCGTCTTGGACGGTCGGCGTCGAGGGCCGCTATATGGGCACCACCAATCCCAGCATCAACACGCCCACCGGCACCGTCTATTCGCAGAACCAGACGATCGCCGCCTTGGCCGGCATCGCCTACAAGTTCGGCGCTCCCGCCGCCGCCCCGCCGCCTCAGCCGCCGATGGTTGCGCCGCCGTCGTTCATGGTGTTCTTCGACTGGGACCGCTCGAACCTGTCGGCCCAGGCGCTGAACACGATCAAGCAGGCCGCTGGTGCCTACAAGACCAAGGGCAATGCGCGCATCACGGCGACCGGCCACACCGACACGTCGGGCCCGGAAGCCTACAACATGGCGCTGTCGCTACGTCGTGCGAACACGGTCAAGGACGCGCTGGTGCGTGAAGGCGTGCCGGCGACGGCGATCACGGTGATCGGCCGCGGCGAGGCCGGC
>JAUXST010000120.1 GCA_030679805.1 Reyranella sp.
CCTGCAGGCTTGCCCGTTCGGACCGAAGCACCGCGAGCTTCTCGCCTATCGTCGCGGCGTTCCCCGGCGTCTCGGCGAGACCGAACAGCATGAACAACGCCGCTGTCACGGCCAGAACGGCCGCCAACGCACCGATCGCGCGCAGGCGATTGCCGCTTCTGGTTTGTTTCGGGCCAGCCGTCATGCGGCGGGTTCTACCACGGCCGCCGTCGGAAGCACCGACGACAGATTGTCAGTACGAGAAGAGTACCGGCAGCGGCGAACTGAGGATGAGATGCCGGGTCATGCCGCCGAAGATCATCTGACGCAGGCGGCTTTGGGTGTAGGCCCCCTTCACGATCAGGTCGGCGCCGACCTCGATCGCCGTGTCGACGATCGTCTGGCCCGCCGAGCGCGACCCCGGCTTGACGTGCCGGCTCGTGACGTTAAGCCCGTGGCTCTTCAGTGAATCGGCGATCTCCGCCGAAGTCGGTCCAGGCACCATCGCGCCATCGACGCTCAACACCACGATTTCTTCGGCGCCACTCAACACCGGCATGGCGAGAGATATGGCGCGCGCGCTCTCGGTGGAGCCATTCCACGCAAACAGGATCCGCTTGCCCACCAGCCCGTCGGCGCCCGTCGGCACGACCAGAACCGGCCGGCCCGAATCGAACAACGCCGTTTCGAAGACGCTTTCCGGCATCTTGGGCAACGCACCCGGCTGGGGCAGGACGATCATGTCGTAGGCGCGCCCGATGGTGCCGATCGCCGTCGGACCGCTGTCGTCGGCCGAGCGCCACTCTGACCGGAGACCGGCGGCCCTCTGATCGAACGCCTGCTTCACCGCGGCGACGCGCTGTCGTTCCTCCGCGTCCTCCGCCAAGCCTCCGCCGATCGGTGCCCCCATGCCGGCGTCCGCCCACGCCATGCTCATCACGCCATAGGACGGCGGCTCCAACCCGACCAGTCGAGCGTCGAATTTTCGCGCAATCTTCGCCGCCAGATCAAATGCGGACGGATCTTCTGCCGTCCAGGCCATTGTCAGAATTGACTTCATGACACGCCCTCCCTGTCAGTGAACGATAGCATGAGCCCGGGGAGAACCACTCGCAAACTTTGACATTTGGTCTCCCAGCCCGGGCCGATGGCAGAAAGCAAGGTGAATCCACGACCAACATGCCCATTATATTGAGCAGTTTGAATGGTGCACTTCAATCATTACTGGAGATCGCAGCGCACTCCGACCTCAGGAACGCACGAACCTCATCAGCACGGCGCTCGCACACGCCGGCCGATGAGGCTCTTTACTTTTGGAGAATTAGGGATGCCGTCCGGCCCAAAGTCTTGAGCTATGCCGCCTTGGCCGCGGCGGCCCATACGGATCCCATCCTGACGCAAAAACTACCGTAAACCTGCTGAACCTGCAACTTAAATAATTTGCGCCGCCTTGCCGACGACCCACGCGAACCGGTCGGAAAGTGCGGCAAGCGTAATCCTGTTGATCGCATCCGCGTCGATGGTGGCCCCCCCGGTGGCATCAGGCAGGTCCCGTGTGGCCACCGTGTCAGCGGCAATCGTGCTCATGAACCCAAGGTCGGTAGCCGCCCGCACCGTCGCCGAGACGCACATGTGGGTCATGAACCCGCCGACGATCAGGTTCTTGCGCGCGCTGGTGGCGAGGTGCTTGGCGAGCTCGGTGCCGGCGAAGGCGTTGGGCAATCCCTTGTCGACGATCGTCTCGCCAGGGCGCGGCGTAAGCGGGGAGACGATTTCGTAGCCGGTCGAGGAGGGATTGAACGCTTTGCCCTTGGACTGATGGCGCACATGCACGATGGGCGTCCCGGCCTTGCGGGCCTTCTCGAGCAGCACGGCCAGCGCCTCGACCGCCGTTCCGACCCCGGGCAGCGGCAACAGGCCGTCCGTGTATTCCCGCTGTGCGTCGATGATCAGCAGGACGCCATCGGCCATCGTCGCCGGAGTGGGTGTCGCACCCGCCATCTGCAGCATTGTCATTGCCATAGTCTTCTCCCAACTACCTGAAAATTTCTTACGCTAAGGTTGTATAAGGTCCGGCTACATCAACGCGCAAGGCGACGCATTTGGCAAGGCCCACGATGCGACACCGCGCCGGAATCGCCCATGGTCGCGTCGTGCACGGCGGCGATGACGATACGATCTATCGCGCTGGTCCATCGATAGCGCACCTGCCCGACGGTAACGCCGAACTCGCGCGCAAGGCGTGGCCATGACAATCCCGTGGCGCGGGCCCAGACAATTCGGCGTTCCGCACCGTCGAGCGTGCCCAGCCACGGCAGCACCCGATCGAGTTCGGAAATTGCCCGCGCCCTGGGCGGGGTCACGTGCGGCCTCGACGGGGCTCGGCCGCAGTCGTCGTCCGGATCGTCCGGTATCGTCGGCCACGACGAACGCTCCCGCGCCGGCACGCCGTTTCTCGGCATCGGCAAGCGCTTCAGGGTATCGGCCGCCCGCTCCAGGGCGGCAACCACCGCGCGCCGGGCCTCGGCAAAGGTGAGTTCAGCGGCCATGGCGGCCCCCGTTCTCGTCGATCTCGGCGAGCAGACCGGCGAAGGCTCGGCCGGCGGACCGGCCAAGCGCGCGGGCGGCTTCGCGTGCCAGCGGCCGTGCCATGAATGGCAGGACGTCGACCGGGCGCAGGCCCATCTTGACGGCAAGGAGCCGGGCGATCCGGGCACCATGATAGTTGTAGGCGGCGGCGCGACCGCAGAAGGCGGTGGCGAAGCGCTGAGTCGGGAGCTGATCGTACAATCTTGGATAGGACATCCTTACCTCCTACCGACAGGAGTATAGGATTATTTGTCCTTGTCAATCGTACAATTCCTAGTAGACGAAATCGTCGCGAGCTGGCAAAATGCAAGCACTATGGACGCACCCCGCAAACTATTGGTCGACACCCTGGCACGCCGGCCGGATCTCGATCTCAAGAATCTCTCGCTGGCGATCGGTCGCAATCATGCGTACCTCCAGCAGTATCTGATGCGCGGCTCGCCGCGCGAATTGCCGGAGGCCGCCCGGCATGGCCTCGCTCCCTTGCTGGGGATTTCGCCTGACGACCTGAGGTCGACCGCTCCCCCGCCTGGAGCCGGTGGCCGCCTCGAGGGTGACGTCCGCATGGCCGGACAGCTGAGAGCCGCGGATCGCGCCGACCTTCCGGTCTTTGCCTCGGCCGAAGGCGGCGGCGGCGCTATCGTCATCACCAGCGAGCCCATCGATTATGTGCGCCGACCCGAGCCGCTGCTTTCCGTACGCGACGGCTATGGCTGCTACGTCATCGGCGACAGCATGAGCCCCGCCTACGAGCAGGGCGACCTGCTGCTGGTCCATCCCGGGCGGCCCGTGCGGCCGGGCGACGACTGCGTCTTTGTCCGCGACCAGGGCGACGGCACCCAGCAGGCCCTGGTCAAGCGCCTGCTGCGGATCACCCCCGAGAAATGGCGGGTGCGCCAATTCAACCCGGCAAAGGATTTCGACCTCGACCGTAGCCAATGGCAGAAGGTCCAGCTGATCGTCGGCAAGTACGCCCGATAGCCTATCTGTTGACTTCCATAGGATTATATCCTATCTACCCCTATCGTCTCCGAACGGAGGGTAGATGGAAAGCACCTATTATCTCATTGTCGAGCGGCGAATCGGGGGCCAGCGCCTGCGAACGCTCGACGAATACGCCTCCGCCGACCGGCTGGTTGCCGACGCCGCCGACTACGAGGCCGGGGAATTTCCCGGCCGTTGGGTCGGTGCTCTCGAATTGTCGTTCGACGACTCGGGCCGCCTGATATCCGCCCTCCCCTTGGCTGATGTTGCTGCCGGCGTGCACGCCGAACTCGCGTTGCGTTCGCAGTGGCGCCGGCATCAGGCCGCGCTCGACCGCGGCTCGGCCCGCTAGGTTCCTCAAAGGACGCGATCATGAAGGCGATCATCGTCGGCGGCGGCGGCATGGGTCTCAGCGTGGCTTGGGGACTGGCGCGTGACGGACACGACGTCGAGCTGTTCGAGCGGGGCCCCCTGCCCAATCCACTCGCCTCGTCGATGGACGAGCATCGGCTCATCCGTCATCCCTACGGCGATCATGTGGGCTACGCTCGTCTGATCGACGATGCCTATGCCGCCTGGGATCTGCTATGGCACGACCTCGGCCAGCGCCTCTACGCCGCCACCGGAACGCTCGCCCTCACGGGCAACGGCGCCGACTGGGCGGAGCGCTCGGCCGCGGCGCTGGCGACCATCGGCAAACCCATGACCGAGCTGCCGGTTGCCGAATTGCGGCATCGCTTTCCGCAGATAGAAGCCAAAGGCGTCGAACGTGCTTTCTGGATGGACTCGGGCGGTGTCCTGTTCGCCCAGGACATCGTCATCGCCCTGGCCCGATACCTCGCCAGCCAGCCACACGTTCGTCTCCACCCTCATACACCGGTCCGGTCTGTCGATCTCGAGCAGGGTCGCGTCGTCACCGAGGCCGGTGCCGTGCATACAGGCGATGTCGTTATCGTCGCGGCCGGCGCCTGGGCCAACCGGCTGTTGCCCGGCTTCGGACGACGCCTAGTTCCATCTCGCCAGATCGTCATCTACTTCGATCTGCCGGCCGCTGACCGCATTGCCTGGGCCAAGGGTCCGATGATCATCGAGAAGACCGGCGATGTCGGGCTCTACCTGGTGCCCCCGATGGAAGGTCGCGGCCTCAAGGTCGGCGACCATGAATTCAGCCGATCTGGCGACCCTATGGACGAACGCGCGGCAAGCAAGGACGAGATCCGGCCCCTGCTGGACCGCTGCCGCAGCCTCTTGCGCGGCTTCGACCGCTGGCGCACCGACCGCCTCAAGGTCTGCTTCTATACCGTGACCGACGACGAGCGGTTCGTTGTCGAAAAGCCGGGGGCACGCGGCTGGGTCATGTCCCCCTGCTCCGGCCATGGCTTCAAGTTCGGAGCGCTGATGGGGCTCGAACTCGCCCGCACGCTGATCACGGGCCGCGATGCCGCGACCCATGCAAGATGGGCGGCTGGTCTGGAAGCGACCGCGCCGACCTGACAAAATGCGCCGAATTCAGGAAAGAGAGAGATCGACATGGCAACCGCCAAGCGACGCGCGACGGCCCCATCGAAGAAGGCCACCGGCCTGCGCCAGGGCCTCGCCACCTACGGCGATGCGGGCTTTTCGTTGTTCCTGCGCAAGGCCTTCATCAAGGCGGCTGGCTACACCGACGACGCGCTCGACCGGCCAATCGTGGGGATCACCAACACCTTCAGCGACTTCAACCCCTGCCACGGCAATGTTCCCGACCTGATCGAGTCGGTGAAGCGGGGCATCCTTCTGCAGGGCGCGCTGCCGATGGTGTTCCCCACCATCTCGATCCACGAGAGCTTCTCGCACCCGACCAGCATGTATCTGCGCAACCTGATGGCGATGGATACCGAGGAGATGGTGCGCGCGCAGCCGATGGATTCCGTCGTCATGATCGGCGGCTGCGACAAGACCCTGCCGGCCCAGCTCATGGCCGCCGCCAGCGCCGACCGTCCCGCCATCGTGCTGCCGGTCGGCCCGATGCTAGTAGGTCACTTCAAGGGCGAGGTCCTGGGTGCCTGCACCGACTGCCGTCGCCTGTGGGGCCAGTATCGCGCCGGTACCTTCTCCGATGCTGACATCCAGCAGGTGAGCGAGCGGCTGGCGCCGACCAAGGGCACCTGCATGGTGATGGGCACCGCCAGCACCATGGGCTGTATGGTCGAGACACTGGGCATGGGCCTTCCCAGCAGCGGTTCGATTCCGGCTACGCATTCCGACCGCCTGCGCATCGCCGAAGCCACCGGCAAGCGCGCGGCCGAGATGGCCAGGAGCGGCGGGCCGAAGCCCAGCGAGATCATGACGAAGGCAGCCTTCCGCAATGCGCTTACCGTCATGCAGGCGATCGGCGGTTCGACCAATGCGCTGGTCCATCTCACCGCCGTCGCGCGCCGCCTCGGCATCCAGATCGACCTGGAGGAGTTCGACACGATCGGCCAGAACGTGCCGGTGCTGGTCGACCTGAAACCGTCCGGCGACCACTACATGGAGCACTTCCACTGGGCCGGCGGCAACTCGCGCCTGATGAAGGAGATCCGGGGCTCGCTCGACGAGACGGCGATGACCGTGAGCGGCCGTACGCTGAAGCAGGTGATCGACAAGGCCGAGATGGTGCCCAACCAGACGGTCATCCGGACGCGCAAGAATCCGATCAAGCCGACCGGCGGCATGGCCGTGTTGCGCGGCAACCTCGCGCCGCGCGGGGCGGTCATCAAGCACTCGGCGGCCTCGCCGGCATTGCTTACCCACACCGGCCGCGCCGTGGTATTCGATTCGCTGGAAGACCTCGCGCTGCGCGGCGACGATCCGAAGCTCGACGTGACGCCCGACGATATCCTCGTGCTGCGCAATGCCGGAGCGAAGGGTGCGCCCGGCATGCCGGAGGCCGGGTCCTTCCCGATCCCGATGAAGCTCGCACGCGCCGGCGTGAAGGACATGATCCGCATCTCCGACGCCCGCATGAGCGGCACGGCGTTCGGCACCATCGTGCTGCATGTCTCGCCCGAGGCCGCCAACGGCGGACCGCTCGCCCTGGTGAAGAACGGCGACCGCATCACGCTCGATGTGCCCAAGCGCAGGCTCGAACTGCTCGTGTCGGCCGCCGAACTCGCCAAGCGACGCAAGGCCTGGAAGGCGCCACCGCCACATCCCGGCAGCCATCGCGGCTATGCCAGCCTTTACTTCGACACGGTCCTCGAAGCCGACGAAGGCGTGGACTTCGATTTCCTGGGATCGGCGGGCGCGAAGCGCTAGCGGATGGCCGACACCAAGCTCCCGAAAATCTCCGTCGTCGTCACGTGCTACAACTGCCGCGACTATATCGGCGACGCGATCCGATCGGTGGCGCGCCAGACGCTACGCGATTTCGAATGCGTCATCGTCGACGACGCCTCGACCGACGATTCGGCCGCAGTGGTCCAGCGGACGCTCGACGAGCTGGCCGACTCGCGCTTCGCCCAGATCCGGCTCGACAAGAATGTCGGCCAGACCGGCGCCACACGCCGTGGGCTCGCCGCCACCAAAGCGACCTTCGTCTGCTTTCTCGATTCCGACGACCTGTGGAACGAGGACTTCCTCGAACGGCACCTCGCGGCCCACCTGAACGAGACCTACGCGGTCGGCT
>JAUXST010000122.1 GCA_030679805.1 Reyranella sp.
GCCCACTAGCGCAGAGCCGCCACCAGGGCACGGGCGATGGAGGCTGGCGATTTCCCACCCGGCCGGTACCAGGTTGGAGTCCAATTGAGGGCGCCTAGCAGCTGCAGGCGCCACAAGGTGCGATCGACGGCGCCCGGCAATGGAAGTGCCTCCACCAGCACGACGAAACGCTTCTCGTAGCCGTCGCGCATCGCGACCAAGCGGCGGCGCAGGCGGGCGTCCAGGCGGCTGAGGTCCGCAGTCATGACGGCGGCATGCGCTCTGTCGGCCAGCAGCGATTCGAGATGGGCGACGCAGGCCGCTTCGAGCCGGGTCCAGGGTGCGCGCGCCCGGGCAACGGCTGTATCGACCGCCGCCCCGATCTCGGCCACGCCCGCCTCGTAGACTGCGGCGATCAGCTCGTACTTGGAGGGAAAGTGATAGTACATCGAGCCCGCGAGCATGCCCGCCTCGCCGGCGATGTCGCGCATCGAGGTGGCCTCGAAGCCGCCCTTGGCGAAGAGGCGTGCCGATATGGCCAGAAGGTTGCCGCGGGACATGGTCCATTGTAGCAACCAAACACTTGTTTGGTAAGTCGGTGAGAGCTAGCCTCGCGCCATGAGCTACGTCTTCGACCTCGGCAATCCGGCGACCAACGCCAATCCCTTCCCCGAGTTCGCGCGCCTGCGCGCGGAAGATCCGGTGCATTGGTCGCCGGCCATGAAGGCGTGGATCGTGACGCGTCACGCCGACGTAAAGCAGGTGGCGCTGAACAACCGGCAGATTTCCGCCGATAGGCTGACACCATTCTTCAAGACCAACCCGGAGTACCAGAGGGGCTCTATCGACAGCTTGGTGCGCTATCTCAATCACTGGATGGTGTTTCGCGACCCGCCGGATCACACCCGGCTGCGGCGTCTGTTCAACAAGGCTTTTACGCCGACCTCGGTCGAGAATCTGCGGACCAACATCGAGGATATCGTCGGCCACCTGATCGACGGTATGCAGGCGAAGGCCGGGCGCGGCGAGACTGTCGATTACATCGCCGACTTCGCCTACCCGCTCCCCGCCTCGGTCATCATGGACCTGCTGGGCGTCCCGCGCGCCGACCTCGAACGCGTAAAAGTATGGTCCGACGACATCGCGCTGTTCATCGGAACCGCACAGGTCGCCGGCAACAAATACCTGCGCGCCGAGTCAGGCGCCAAGGCGATGTCCGGCTATTTCCGCACTCTTGTCGAGGATCGGACCCTCCAACCACGCGACGACATGATCAGTCAGCTCGTGCTGGCACGCGACGACCGCGACGCACTCAGCACCGACGAGATCATCGGCACCTGCATCCTGCTGCTTTTCGCCGGCCACGAGACCACCACCAACCTGATAGGCAACGGCTTTCTCTATTCGATGAAGCACCGCGGCGAGTGGGAGCGGCTGATCGCCGATCCGTCGCTCGCCGCGACGGCGGTCGAGGAATTCCTGCGTTATGACGGTCCATCTGGTGCCTTCGCCCGCGTCGCCGCCGCCGACCTGGAAATGGGCGGCAGGACCATCCGCGAAGGCCAGCGCGTCTTCGCCTTCATGAATTCGGCCAACCGCGACCCCGAGGCCTTCGATGATCCCGAACGGTTCGACATCGGCCGCGAACCGAACGCCCATCTCACCTTTGGTCACGGCATCCATTTCTGTCTGGGCGCACCACTTGCCCGCCTGGAGGCGCAGATCGCGTCGACCCGGCTCGCGGAACGCCTGCCCCACATCGGGCTTTCCGGCGACGATCCGGAATGGCACGATTCGCTCATCCTGCGTGGCGTGAAGTGTTTGCCGGTGACGTTATGAAGGCCATGATCTGCCGCCAATGGGGCGGCCCCGAAGACCTGCAACTGGAAGACGTCGAGCCGGCTCCGCTCAAGCCCGGACAGGTCCGTATCCGGGTTCGGGCGGCGGGCGTCAGCTTCGCCACCACCCTGGTGATCGCAGGCAAGTACCAGCGCCGCCCGCCCTTCCCCTTCGCGCCGGGTACCGAGGTTTCGGGCGTCGTCACGGAAGTCGATCCGGCCTGCCGGCGGCTCAAGGTGGGCGACGAGGTGGTGGCGGTGCTCGACTGGGGTGGGCTCGCCGAGGAAGCCGTGGCGCACGAGGTCAATGTCTTCCAAAAGCCGAAGAACCTGGGGTTCGTCGAGGCGATCCAGCTCGCCATCTCCTACCCGACGTCGGCCGGTGCGCTCACCTGGCCGATGGCTCTGGATGTGCAGAAGGGCCAGACGTTGCTGGTCCACGCCGCGGCGGGCGGCGTCGGCATGGCGGCCGTCGAGATCGGCAAGATCCTAGGCGCCACCGTGATCGCGACGGCCGGCGGCGCCCGCAAGGCGGCGTTCGCCAAGGCACACGGCGCCGATCACGTGATCGACTACGCCGCCGCCGATTTTCGCGAGGGAGTACTGAGACTGACGAACGGTCGCGGTGTCGATCGCGTTTACGATCCGGTCGGTGGCGACGTTTTTGCCCAGTCGCTGCGCTGCATGGCGGTCGAGGGCCGCATCTGCCCCATCGGCTTCGCCGGCGGCACCATTCCGCAGGTACCGGCCAATATCCTTCTCGTAAAGACCATCGCCGTGATGGGTTTCAACTACGGCTACTACGTCGGCTGGAGCCCGCACGACGCCCGGTTCGAGGAAGCCAGCCGTACCTTTGCCTTGATGGAACGTATCCGCGGCTGGTGCGAGGCGGGCCTCTGCCGTCCCCACGTCGACCGCACGTTCCGCCTCGACCAAGCGGCCGATGCGATGCGCGCCCTGCTGGAACGCAGCGTCACCGGCCGCGTGGCGATCGTGATGGACTGACTACTTCTTGACGAGCTTGCCTTCGAATATGCAGTAGCCGTCGAGCTTGATCTTGGAATCGCTTTCCTTGATCTGCCCAATGACATCCATCTTGCCGCCGCCGCCCACAACCGCCGTCGTCTTGATGGCGCCGTTGTTGCCGAGCGTCGCCTGGAAGTTGCGTTCAGGCCGGCCGTCCTGCTGGAATCGACCCTTCACATCGGCGCCATCGACCGTGACATCGATCGTCATCTTGTAGGTCGGGCACTTTCCGCTTCCGGGAGGGTTCACGCCGTATCCAGTCCAAGTGTAAACGGCCGACTCAGAATGGGCCACACTGGCAAACAAAACAGCAACCAAGGTTCCTGCAGCAATCACCCTCAACATAAGATTCGTCTCCCCTCAGAAAAAAGTCGCTGACCGCCTCAAGCTGAACGGGCGGTCGCAAAGTGCGACCGGCCGTGTGACGATCGTGATGGAACGACCGCCACGCGACCTGGCGCGGCTATTTCTTCTTCAGCGGACCTTCGAACAGGCAATAGCCGTCGAGCATGATCTTCGGAGCACCGTCCTTGAGGGAGCCCACGACGTCAATCATGTTGTTGTTGCCGACCACGGCCCTGGTCTTAAAGGATTTGTCGGCGGCCATGTTCACCTCGAAGTGACGCTGCGGGCGGCCTTCCTGCTGGAAAAGTCCCTTCACCTCGTTGCCCTCTACCGTCACGTCGATCGTCATCTTGTAGGTCGGGCACTTGCCCGAGCCGACGCCGTAGCCGGTCCAAGTGTAGGCCGGGCCGTCGGCTTGAGCCGCACTGGCGAGCAGAACCGTCGCCAAAGTTCCCGCTGCGATTGCCTTGAACATCGAATCCGTCTCCCTAGGAATAAAGTCCCTGATCACCTTGGGTCCGGCCGCCGCTTTTCCTATCCCACCGCTTGCCCGACCCAGTTAATCCTAGCTAATTTCGATTTCGAAATCGCCTTTTTGAAGGCACCGGGGGAGGCCCCGTGCAAATTTCCCGGTCAGCGCCCCTTGAAGCTGGGTTCGCGCTTTTCGAGGAAGGCCCTGATGCCTTCCTTCATGTCCTCAGTCTGCATCAGCGGCAGGAGCTGCAGGAAGACATGGTGGACATGCTCGTTGAACGGCTCGTTCCAGGCCATGCGCATCATGCGCTTGGCCGCCTGGATGGCGAGCGGCGCATTGGCGGCGATTTCGAGCGCCAGGTCGCGCGCCGCCCTCATGACGTCGGCATCGGCCACCACCTTGTTGACCAGGCCGATTTCCAGCGACTGGGCGGCCGTCAGCGTGCGGCCGGTGAAGATCAGTTCGGCGGCCTTGGCCCAACCCAGCATCCGCGGCAGGTACCAGGTGCCGCCCGACTCGGGCAATACGCCGCGCTTGGCGTACGAAGCGGCAAGCTTGGCCGACTGGGCCATCACCCGGATATCGGCGCCGAGCGCCAGATCGAGGCCATAGCCCGCCGCCGAGCCATTGAGCGCCGCGATCACCGGCTTGTCCATGGCATGCAACACCGGCGGCGGCGTGTTGCGCAGATCGATATTGGTGGGTGTGGCGCCCGAGCCGACGCTGAGATTGTCGGTGCCCTTGGACTGCGCCTCGAGATTGAGCCCGGCGCAGAAGGCGCGCCCGGTGCCGGTCAGGATCACCACCCGCACGGCGGTGTCCTCGCTCGCCCGGACAAGCGCCTCGGTGAGCTGCTTCAGCATCGGCCCCGAGATGGTGTTCATGCGCTGTGGGGCGTTCAGCGTCACGGTCGCGATGGCGCCGTCGACGGCGTAGAGCAGCTCGTCGGGCATTAGCGCCGGTGTGGGCTGGGCCGCAAACTGGCTCATGTTTCCTCCTTCTGCCTTAAGCGGCTATGGTGGCGCAGGAGAACACGACACACCATGCAAAACCGTTTCATCGACCTCTACAGCGACACCAAGACCAAGCCCTCGCCCGGCATGCGGAAAGCCATGGCCGACGCCGAAGTGGGCGACGAGCAGAAATTCGAGGACCCGACCGTCAACCGCCTGCGCGAGCGCGTCTGCGAGCTTCTGGGCAAGGAAGACGCGGTTTTCCTGCCGAGCGGCACCATGGGCAACCAGATTGCCATCCGCGTGCATTGCCGGCTGGGCGACGAGGTGATCGCCGACCGGACCGCGCACATCATCAATGCCGAGGCCGGCGGCACGGCCGCCAATGCCGGCGTCATGATCCGCATGGTCGACGGTCCCAACGGCGTCTTCACCGGCGCGCAGGTGCGCGACGCCCTGCGCGATCCCAACAGCCGCAACGCGCCGCGCTCGCGTCTGGTGTCGATCGAGAACACCTCCAACGGCGGCTGCGGCACGGTCTGGCCGCTCGCCACCATGCAGGGCGTGACCAAGGTGGCGCGCGAGGCCGGCCTCAGCGTCCATATGGACGGCGCACGGCTCTGTAACGCCGCCGTAAAGTCCGGCACCAAGGCCAGCGACTATGCAGCCTGCGTCGACTCGCTCTGGCTCGACTATACCAAGGGCCTGGGCGCACCGGTCGGCGCAAGCCTCGCCGGCTCGAAGGACTTCATCAAGGAAGCCTGGCGCCAGAAGCAGATGCTGGGCGGCTCGATGCGCCAGTCCGGCATGATCGCCGCCGCCGCCCTCTATGCCCTCGAGCACAACTGGGATCGTCTCGCCGAGGACCACGACAACGCGCGCCATCTCTCCGAGGGCATTGCCAACATCAAGGGCCTGAAAATCGACGTGCCGCGCATGGAGACCAACCTGGTCTTCTTCGAGGTGACCAAACCCGGCTGGACACCGGCCAAGCTGGTCGAGGCCTGCAGGGAACGCGGCGTCGGCATGGGCACCGCCGCCGGCAACCGCATCCGCGCCGTCACCCATCTCGACGTCAACCGTGCCGAGATCGACACTGCACTCAAGGTCATCAGCGACGCGCTGGCAGCATAGCCTCCCATGAATGCGCCGCCAAAGCTCGGCCAATCGATCGCACGGCGCGAGGATCGGCGGTTCCTGATCGGCAAGGGGCGCTACGCTGACGACACGGCGCCAGCCGACGCGCTCGCCGTGCTGTTCGTGCGCTCGCTGCATGCGCACGCCCGGATCGCCGGTATCGACAGGGAGGCCGCACTCGCTTCGCCGGGCGTCGTCGCGGTCTACAGCGCCGAGGACACCGCGGCCGATAAGCTCGGCCACCTGCCCGCCATCAGCGAGATCAAGGACGCGGCCGGCAACCGCCATCGCGAGCCGGCGCATCTGCCGATGGCGGTCGGCAAGGTGCGGCACGTCGGCGATATCGTCGCCATGATCGTGGCCAGCACGCTCGACCAGGCGCGCGATGCCGCCGACGCGCTGGTCGTCGACTATGAGGAACTGCCCGCCGTCGTGACGGTGACCCAGGCGCTCGCTTCAGGGGCGGCGCTGGTCCATGACGACGTGCCGGGCAACCTGATGTGCCGCTGGGGCAAGGGGGATGCCGCCGCGACGGAGGCCGCTTTCGCCAAAGCAGCCCACGTCTCGACCCTCACGATCCGTTCGCCGCGCCAGATCGTGCACTACATGGAGACCCGCGCCGCCTGGTCGGCCTACGACGCCGGTGCCGATCTCGTCACCGTCACCTTCGGCTCGCAGGGCGTGCAGATCCCGCACCGGCTGATGTGCGAGCGCATCCTCAATGTGGCCAAGGACAAGCTGCGCCTGATCACCGAGGACGTGGGCGGCGGCTTCGGGCCCAAGTATCCGATCTATGCCGAACCGACGCTGATTGCCTGGGCGACGCGCAAGCTCGGGCGCGGCCTGCGCTGGACCGCCGACCGCGCCGAACTCGCCCTGGCCGACAGCCATTCGCGCGACCTCGTGGCGACCGGCGAACTCGCCCTCGATGCCGCTGGCAGGTTCCTGGCCGTGCGCGTAAAAGCCCAGGCCAACTACGGCGCCTATGTCTCGATGTTCGCGCCGACCATCGCGACCACGGGCATGGCCAAGGTGATCTCCGGCCTCTACCGCATTCCCGCGATCCGGCTGGACTTCGACTGCGCCTTCACCAACACCGTGCCGGTCGATGCGATCCGCGGCGCCGGCAAGCCCGAGGCCCTGTTCCTGCTGGAACGGCTGGTCGATATCGCCGCCCACGAGACCGGGCGTTCGCCGATCGAGCTGCGCCGGCTCAATCTGCTGCGGCCCGAGGACATGCCGTACGCGGCGGCGAGCGGCTACACCTACGACGCGGCCGACTGCGTCAGGCTTTTCGAGACGGCCTTGCGCCATGCCGATGCCACGGGCTTCGAGGCTCGGCGCACGGCGAGCGAGCGTGTGGGTAAGCGCCGTGGCCTTGGTCTCTCCTGCCATCTGCACGGCACCGGCGGCATCGCCGACGAGCATGTCGTGGTCCAGGTCGAGCCCGACCGACTGGTGGCGCGGCTCGGCACGCAAAGCCAGGGCCAGGGCCACGAGACGATCTTCGCCCAGATGCTGTCGTCGGCGCTTGGCGTGCCGGTCGAGCGCATCAACATCCTGCAGG
>JAUXST010000128.1 GCA_030679805.1 Reyranella sp.
TGAAAGGGCGATGACTAAAGACAGATATGTCACCGATCAGACGCTTCAGGACTATCTGAGAAAGGTGGTGCCCGAATTCGTTACGGGTAAGCTCAATGTGTCAGGAACGCAAACGCCATATGCGGTTATTAGCGGAACGAATACTTTTTTGATTTGCTCGTGTCCGAAGCCAGAGATCATTCCGGATGCAGACTTGGCTTGGCTAAAGCCATTGCTGAAGTCGAGTTTCTACGAGGCGATATCTGAAGGACGGATTCGACAGCTAGATGGTTTCAGCAAGCGTAACCATTTCATCGCTGAGAAGGTCACTGAAGCGACATCTGCTTTTGTGGCATCATTGTTGGCCGATAAAATTGCGGAAGAGGTGGATTCGTTTCAGGGGATCGCGAAAGAAGTGTTTGAACTGAGCCGCCGGGAGCTGACGTACGCCAGTGGGCATGGTGAAGGTAACGTCGACACGCCGGCATTTCGGTTGTCAATCAAAGGGCAACAGCATCCGACCGATATTAATGACTACCAGATTGTGAGAAGGCTAAAGCCACGTAGTGGTGCCGACTTGGAGAAGGTGGACGAGGTATTCGGTTCCACATTCAAGACGCTCGTCTATCGGATTGATGCCTCAAAATTAGATTTCAATGATCTGGCGAATCGGCTGGACGATATTGCGAGGGCAACTGGTGCGAGAGTGGAAGAAGAGATGGTCGAGAATAGGATCACGTTTGTCACTGAGGCAGGCAGTAGAGCCGAAATCGATATTGGGCGAAGCCGGATTGTATTTAAGGAAGGTGGCGAGTCAGGCTGTGTGGCGCTTGCGGCTCTTCCTCAGAAGTTTGGGCTCTGAGGAACTTATTGTTCGCAGTCCATCCACCCTTCCGCTCCGGGGTTCTGCTCGGCCTATATAATGCAAGCATTGCCAGCAGCTCCGCATTCGCGACAGTGTAGGTATGTGCAAAAAAAGTTGCAGCTTCAGCAGAAAGTAAGCTATATTTCCTATAGCCTGGCGCTAACCGCGCCGGCCTTTCCCTAACCACATCCCGGGACACTACCATGCCCTTTGACCTCGCTCTCCTGCGGGCGCTTCTGGCTGCCTGCGCGGCCGCGCTCCTCGTGCAGGCACTGCCAGCACGCGCCCCGCGCCTGCCCGACCAGGCGCTCGATCTGGCGACCGTGCCGGTTGCCGCAAAGGTCCCGCGCCGGAGCGCGTGAAGCCTGTCTGAAACGCCGAGCCGTCCGCCCTGGGCGCCTCGCTCCGACTGAGACCTGAACCTTTGACCATGCCCCGCCCGGCGCATTCGCCGGGTACGCTCCAATTGAGGAGGAGGGGCCGTCCCGCGGTCATGTGCCGTGTGTAGCAAGCAAAGGCCGCTCCCGCCGAAGCCCGTCCGGAGGTGGAGTGGACCGAGGTGCGATCAACGCATCCGAGGACTGAATATTGACGGGCTGCTGGGGCTTTTTGGGGCCGCAGGTAAATCCCGCTGTCACAGGAGGTGCTCAATCCGTGTCACAACATTTGACACAACTTGGTGTGACAACCTGTTGTGACAAAGCCCGCCGAGAGAGGGCGGGCGGCGTTCCGCCGCTCGCTCAATTCCCATTCCCTCGTTTCTCATTCCCATTAGCCGCCGCGCCGATTAAAGGGACAGGACGAAAGGATATCCTGTGAGCACCGTTCTGATCACCGGCGCCGCGCGCGGCCTCGGCCTCGACTTCGTGAAGCAATATGCCGCCAGGGGCTGGCGGGTGCATGCCTGTGCCCGCGAGCCCGACGCCCTCAGGGAGATCGCGGGCGACGTCCAGGCCCACCGGCTCGAAGTGACCGATTACGCGGCGGTGACCGCGCTCGCCAAGACACTGGCGGGCGAGGCGATCGACGTGCTGATCAACAATGCCGGCATCGCCGGCCGGGAGGCGACGGTGCTGGGCTCGATCGATCCCGTGGTGTGGCGCCAGACCTTTGAGGTCAACACGCTGGCGCCGCTGATGATCGCCGAGGCCTTCGTCGAGCATGTCGCGCGGTCGGAGGGACGCAAGCTGATCGCCATTTCCAGCCGGCTCGGCAGCATCGACCTTGCCAACAGCGGGCGCTACGCCTATCGCGCCAGCAAAGCCGCCCTCAACATGGAATGGAAGGGGCTGTCGATCGATCTCGCAGGTAAGGGCGTGATCTGCGTCGTGCTGCATCCCGGCTGGGTGCAGACCGACATGGGCGGCGAGGCCGCGACGCTCACCATCGCCGAGAGCGTGCCCGCCATGGTGCAGGTGATCGACGGGCTGAAGCCGGCCGACACCGGCCGCTTCATCAACTACGACGGCGCCGAACTCCCCTGGTGAAACGATGATCCTCAGCGAAGAACAGATCCTGATCCGCGACACCGCCCGCGCCTTTGCGCAGGAGCAGGTGGCGCCCCACGTCCGCGCCTGGGAGGCGGCGGGCGAGATCCCGCGGCCGCTGCTGGCCGAGATGGGCCGCATGGGCTTCATGGGCATGACCGTGCCGGCCGAGTGGGGCGGGGCAGGGGCCGATATGGTGTCCTATGTGCTGGCGCTGGAGGAGATCGCGGCGGCCGATGGCGGGCTGTCGACGGTGATGAGCGTCAACAATTCGCCCGACTGCGCCGCACTGTTGGCCTACGGGTCGCCCGAGCAGAAGGAGACGTGGCTGAAACCGCTGGCGCGCGGCGAGGTGCTGGGCGCCTTTTGTCTCACCGAGCCGCATGCCGGCTCCGACGCTTCCAACCTGAAGACGCGGGCCGAGCGGCGCGGCAACGGCTGGGTGCTGAACGGGGTCAAACAGTTCATCACCTCTGGGCGCATCGCCGACATGGCGCTGGTCTTTGCCGTGACCGACCCGCAGTCGCCGAAGCGGGGCATCTCCTGCTTCATCGTCCCGACCAAGACGCCGGGCTATCGCGTCGCCTCGGTTGAGAAGAAATTGGGGCAAAAATCGTCCGACACCTGCCAGATCGCCTTCGAGGACTGCGCCGTCGGCGCCGACGCAATGCTGGGCGAGGAGGGCGGCGGCTACCGGGTGGCGCTGGCCAACCTGTCGGTCGGCCGCATCGGGATCGCGGCCCAGTCGGTGGGCATGGCCCGGGCGGCGTTCGAGGCGGCGCGGGAATATGCCGGCGAGCGCGAGGCCTTCGGCACCAAGATCATCAACCACCAGGCCGTGCAATTCCGCCTCGCCGACATGGCCACCAAGATCGCCGTCGCGCGGCAGATGGTGTGGCATGCCGCCACCCTGCGCGATGCCGGCCAGCAATGCCTCACAGAGGCCGCAATGGCGAAGCTATATGCCTCCGAGATGGCCGAGGAAGTCTGCTCGGCAGCGATTCAGATTCACGGCGGTTACGGGTACGTGTCCGACTACCTGGTGGAGAAGATCTGGCGAGACGTGCGAGTCTGCCAGATCTACGAAGGCACCAGCGACGTGCAGCGGATCCTGATCGGCCGCGGTTTGGCAGCCTTATAGAGCCCGCCTTTCGCTTGTTCCCGACCCGCCCACATGTAAAACTCAGCGGGTGTGAAGAAGGCCGCACAAGCGGTTGGGGAACAGGGGGAGCCGGGCGACGGATGGTCGGTCGTGCGCCGTAAGGTCTCGAACAGCGTCGCTGTCGTTGCCGCGATTCTCGCGGCGATGAATGTCGCCGTCGCCCAGGACAAGCCCCAGGATAGGCGCCAGGATAGGCCGAAGGCCGCCGACCTTGGCCCGGCGCCAGGCACACGCATCCTGAAAATGCAGACGGCCTTCAATCCGGCCCTGCCGGGTTCCGGCGAAGGCGTCCGCATCTTTACTCGCACGGTCAAGCAGATGTCGGGCGGAACCCTCGGCATCAAGATCATCGAGCCCGGCCGCATCTGCCCCACGCCCGACATGCTCGACGCCGTCGTCGCCGGCGACCTCGAGGCCGCCTTCACCTGGTCGGGTTACGCGGCAGCCAAGGCGCCGGTCTTCGGCGTCTTCGCCACCATCCCGTTCGGTCCCGGCCCCGAGGACATGACCTCGTGGATGCTCGAGGGCGACGGCGGCCGCATCCATCGCGACGCCTACGAGAAGCTGGGCGTCACCGGCATTCCCTGCGGCGTGCAGGGCGGCAAGGGCGGCGGCTGGTATCGCGGCGACTTCAACACCGTGGCCGATTTCAAGGGCCAGAGGCTGCGCTTCGGCAGGTTTGCGGCCGAGGTCGTGACCCGGCTCGGCGCCACCGTGGTGCCGATGCCGCCCGGCGAGTTCTTCTATCAACTGCAGCAGGGCAAGGTGGACGGCGGCGAAATGTCGACGCCCGCCATCGACGCCTCGCTCGGCTTCGACAAGCTCGGATTGCCCTACTACATGCCGGGCTGGCAGCAGCCCTCGGCCGTGCTCGATTTCCTGATGCGCAAAGACAAGTGGGAGCAGCTGCCGCTCGCCCAGCGCGCGCAGATCGAAACCGCCTGCCGGGCCAACATCGTCTGGATGCTGAGCCGCTCGCCTAATGTCCAGGGTATCGCGCTGGAGAAGTTGCGCGAGTCGGGCGTCGTCATAAAGCAGTGGTCTCCGGAGTTGCTCGCGGCTTTTCGCATGCACGCCAACACGGTGCTGAGGGAGCAGGCCGCGCGCGATCCGGATTTTGCCGCGGCGTTGGCGAACCAGCGCGCCTTCATTGCCCAGGGTGCGAGCTGGCGTTCGCTCTCGCGATTGCCCTGATCGACATGCCGCCGGCCTTGCACGCCGGCTCCGGTCCGGGCAGTTTGGCCCGGCCATGACAATCCTCATCTCCGAAGTCGATACCCGTTCCGACGCCTTCAAGCGCAACGCCGAGGCGATGCGTGGCCAGGTCGAGGACCTCCGCCGCCGCACCGAGCAAGTCCGCCTCGGCGGCGGCGAGGAGTCCCGCAAGCGCCACGTCTCGCGCGGCAAGCTGTTGCCACGCGAACGGGTGCGGGCGCTGCTCGATCCCGGCTCGCCGTTCCTCGAACTGTCGCCGCTGGCTGCGATGGACATGTACGACAACGAGGCGCCGGGCTCGGGCGTGATCACCGGCATCGGCCGCGTGAGCGGCGTCGAATGCGTGATCGTCTGCAACGACGCCACGGTGAAGGGCGGCACCTTCTATCCGATGACGGTGAAGAAGCACCTCCGCGCCCAGGAAGTGGCTGTCGAGAACCGGCTTCCCTGCATCTACATGGTCGATTCGGGCGGCGCCAACCTGCCGCAATGGCCCGAGGTGTTTCCCGACAAGAACCACTTCGGCCGCATTTTCTACAATCAGGCCAACATGTCGGCGCAGGGCATCCCGCAGATTGCCGTCGTCATGGGCTCCTGCACGGCAGGCGGCGCCTACGTGCCGGCGATGAGCGACGAGACGGTCATCGTGCGCAAGCAGGGCACGATCTTCCTCGCCGGCCCGCCGCTGGTGAAGGCCGCGATCGGCGAGATCGTGAGCGCCGAGGATCTGGGCGGTGCCGACATCCATGCCCGGACCTCGGGTGTCGCCGACCACTATGCGCAGAACGATAGCCACGCGATCGGCCTCACGCGGCGCATCGTGGCCAACCTCAACTGGAAGAAATCACCGTCGGTGTCGTTGCTGGCGCCGCGCGAACCCAAGTATGCCGCCGACGAACTCTACGGCGTCGTGCCGATGGACACGCGCACGCCCTACGACATCCGCGAGATCATCGCCCGTCTGGTCGACGGTAGCGAACTCGACGAGTTCAAGCATCTCTACGGCACGACCATCGTGACGGGTTTTGCCCGCATCTGGGGTTATCCCATCGGCATCGTCGGCAACAACGGCATCCTGTTCAACGAATCGGCGCTCAAGGCCGCGCACTTTATCGAGCTGTGCGGTCAGCGCGGCATTCCTCTGCTGTTCCTGCAGAATATCACGGGCTTCATGGTCGGCCGCAAATACGAGGCCGGCGGCATCGCCCGCGACGGCGCCAAGATGGTGACGGCGGTGTCGACGGTGAATGTGCCGAAATTCACGGTGATCGTCGGCGGCAGCTACGGTGCCGGCAACTACGGCATGTGCGGTCGCGCCTACAGCCCGCGCTTCCTCTGGATGTGGCCCTCGGCCCGCATCTCGGTGATGGGCGGCGAGCAGGCGGCGAGCGTGCTGGCGACCGTGCGGCGTGACAACATCGAGGCCAAGGGCGGCACGTGGTCGAAGGAGGACGAGGAAGCCTTCAAGCAGCCGGTCCGGGAGGCCTACGAGCGCGAAGGCCATCCTTACTACGCCACGGCGCGGCTGTGGGACGACGGCATCCTCGATCCTGTCGACACGCGCATGGCACTGGGCCTCGCCCTCTCGGCATCGATGAACCAGCCGATCGGCCCGACCAAGTTCGGCGTCTTCCGGATGTGATCGGAGAATGACTTCTTCCGTCATGACGAGGGTCGAGGCAGGCGTGGCAACTCTCACCCTGAACCGGGCGAAGGAGATGAACTCCTTCGATGCCGACACCGCGCGTGCGATCGTCGAGGCGGTGGAGGGCTTCGTCGCCGATGCGGCCGTCCGGGTGCTGGTGGTGGCGGGCGAGGGGCGGGCCTTCTCGGCTGGCGGCGATTTCAACTGGGTGCTGACCTGGCCCAATCTCGACGCCATCACGCGTCGCGTCGGCGCCGATGCCATGATGGGCGCGGTCCAGGCGATCTACGATTTCCCCAAGCCCTCCATCGCCCGCGTCCATGGCGCCACGGTAGGCGGCGGTGTCGGCCTGATGCTGGCCTGCGATTTCGCCATCGCCGCGTCCAAAGCCCGGTTTGGCCTCACGTCCGCACGCAACGGCCTGCTCGCGGGCATCGCCATCCCGGTCCTGATCGAGGCGGTGGGACCGCGCGTCGCCCGCCAGCTCCTGATGCATGGCGGCGTGTTCGATTCGGCGACGGCCCTGCGCATTGGCCTGGTCGATCAGGTGGTCGAGGCGGACGCGCTCGACGCTACGGTGGCGACGCTCGCCAACGAACTCATGCTCGGCGCGCCGTCGGTGCAGACGCTGGTCAAGAAGCTGATCACCGAGATGGATTCTCTGCCGCACGACACCCGTGCGGCCGATGTACTGGGCGAGCACGTCGCCAATCAATGCGTCACGGAAGAGGCGCTGGAAGGCATGAGCGCCTTCCTGGAAAAGCGCCGGCCGAGGTG
>JAUXST010000129.1 GCA_030679805.1 Reyranella sp.
CACCTCGGCCGACGGACTTTCGACGCGCAGGTACTCGGCCGGCAGCGAACAACGGTAGCCGTCGGAGAAGTCGATTTCGAGCCGGCCCTCTTCCTTGAAGACGCGCAGCTCGGCCGGCCACGGTGCCGACGTCGCTTCGTAGCTGCCCTCGTCGGGCACCGACTTGATGAAATTGTCGGCGGCGGTCACGGCACGTCCCGGAGCTGGCGCGCTTCGCTCACCAGCATGATCGGAATGCCGTCGCGAATGGGATAGGCGAGGCCTGCCTTGCGGCTGATCAGCTCGCCGGCCGCCGCGTCGTACTCCAGCGGGCCGTGCGTGGCCGGACAGACCAGGATTTCCAGCAGCTTCGGGTCGACGCCGGCGCGGCGGGGGGCGGCGGGTTCATTCGTCATGCATGGACCATATCATGGACAAGTTGGTCTTGCCCCTAGTTGGTCTTGCCGGGCGTCGGCTCGGGCGGCTGGCCGAAGGCGTTCATCTCCAGGAAGGCTATGAGCAGCTTGGCGCGCGCGGTGGCGTCGGCGGCTTCCAGCAGCGCCTGCTTTTCGGACGGGCCGAACGGCAGGACCATCGACAGCGAGGAGACCAGGTTGGCGTCGGCCGCCTGCTTCACCGCGTCCCAGTCGGTCGACAGGTTGCGGCTGCGGAAGAAGGCCGAAAGGCCGGCCATCAGCCGGTCGCGATCGAACTCGACGGTATCGTCGGCATGGTCGAGATCGGCGCGGTAGGGTGAGAACACGGTGGAAACCCGGCGGTATCCGCCCTGGGCAAGGTCGAGTTCGCGCACGATCTCGAACCGGCAGACGCCGCTCAAGGCCAGCAGCAGGCGGCCGTCCTCGGTCTCGTTGAAACTCACGATGCGGCCGGCGCAGCCGACGCGATGGACCTTCGGCCGCCCATCGTCGCTCGGCAGACCGTCGCCGGCATAGCCGCCGGGCTGCAGCGGTTGCACCATGCCGATCATGCGATGGCCGGCCAGGGCGTCGAACACCATGGCGAGGTAGCGCGGTTCGAAGACATTGAGCGGCAGCTTGCCGCCCGGCAGCAGCAGCACGCCCGACAGCGGAAAGATCGGCAGCGTGTCGGGCAGCTGCTCGAAGCCGGGTTCGAAAGGGTTGTGGGCAGGGCTGCGGTCGCTCATGGCCCCCTCATGGTCCCCTTCATGGGCCCCATCCGGCGCGCGTCTCAGGAAAACAGGATCGTCGACAGTCGCTTGCGGCCATCGACCGAGAGGGGATCGGAGAAGCCCAGCGCCTCGAAGAACTTCAGGAGCTGCGCGCGGGCGGCGCCTTCGTTCCAGGCGCGGTCGGCCTTGATCATGGCCAGCAGCTCGTCGATCGCCTCCTGCTTCTGGCCGCCGGCCCAATAGGCGAGCGCCAGGTCGAGCCGGCTCTGGAAATCCTTGGGATCGGCGGTGGCCTTGGCTTTCAGGTCGTCAACGGGGCCCGCTTCCTTGGCTTTCTCGGCGAGGTCGATCGTGGCCCTGACGGCCACCACGTCGGCGTGGTTCTTCTCCTTGGCCGGGACCTGGTCGAGCAGCGTCGTCGCCTGCTCGAAATCGCCCTCGAGGACGTGGTAGCGCGCGAGGCCCGCCAGCGCCGGGACGTTCTCCGGATCGAGGCCCAGGATCTCGCTGTAAATCTGCGCCGCCGTGGTCATGTCGTTCTGTGCCACCGCGGCCTTGGCATGTTCGAGCAGCTCGGCCACTTCGTTGCCGACGCCGCCCACAGCACCACCGGCGCCCTGGATCAGCTTGTCGACGAAGGCCTTCACCTGGCTCTCGGGCACGGCGCCCATGAAGCCGTCGACCGGCCGGCCGCCGAAGAAGGCATAGACCGCCGGGATCGACTGGATGCGCAGCTGCTGGGCCAGCATCTGGTTCTTGTCGATGTCGATCTTGACCAGCTTCACCGCGCCCTTGGCTTCCTTGACGATCTTTTCGATCATCGGCTGAAGCGTCTTGCACGGGCCGCACCACGGCGCCCAGAAATCGACGATGACCGGGACCGTGCGCGAGGCTTCGATCACGTCCTTGGCGAACTTGGTCTGGTCGCTGTCCTTGATGAGGTCGGCGGGGACAGCCTGCGGCGCGGCGCCCGTCAGTAACGTTTCCATGAGTCCTCGGAGGGGGAAATTTCGGTTCGTTCGCAATGTGGCCCCCGCTCCCCGGTGACGCAAGGTCCCTCGACCCCCTCTACCTCCTGCGGGGGCACCTCCGCGACCTCGGGAGGTGCGATGTCCGCCGGAACGGCGAGTAAGTCGTTGATCTTAACAGGCGATTCGCCCTCGGCCGGTGCCGCCGAATGCGCGGCAGAAGCGGGCATTTCCGGAGCGGGCGTCGCCGCGCGCCGCGCCTCGGTCTCCATCTCCTTCAACAGGATCTCGTGTGCGCGCTGCTCGCGCCGCTCTTCCCGTGCCTCGGCGCGGGCACGCTGGGCGTCCTCCAGCTTCAGCAAAAACATCAGCAC
>JAUXST010000131.1 GCA_030679805.1 Reyranella sp.
CCTGCAGCGAGGATACCGGGTCGATCATGCCGGAGAACTCCATCGCCGGCAGCATCGTGCCGATGGTCGTGCCGAAGATCGCGGCGGACTGGCTGCGCATGAACGACGAGAACACCAACCCTATGGAGGTGGCGACAACGACGTAGATCAGCGCGCCGGCAGCCAGCGCGGCGAAGCTGCCCTTGAGCGGCACACCGAAGACGGTGACGGCGAGCAGCGTCAGCAGCAGGAAATTCACCATGCCCAGGACGACGTAGGGCAGCTGCTTGCCGATCAGGAATTCGAGCCGGCTGACCGGCGTGACGTAGAGATTGACGAGCGACCCCAGCTCCTTCTCGCGCACGATGCTGAGCGCCGTCAGCATGGAGGGAATGAGCAGCAGCAACATCGGGATCACCGCCGGCACCATCGCCACGAGGCTCCTGACGTCGGGATTGTAGCGAAAGCGGACCTCGATGCGGGCTGCCGCGGGAGCGGCCGCCGCGCTGGCGAGCCAGGCCGCGTGCATGCCGAGGACGTAGCCTCGGGCGGTCTCGGCGCGCATCGGCATGGCGCCGTCCAGCCAGGCGCCGATCTCGACCGTGCGGCCGCGTGAGATGTCGCGGGCGAAGTTGCCTGGAATTTCGAGCGCGAGGCTCAGTTCGCCCGACCGCATGCGGCGGTCGAGGTCGGCGTGGTCGAGGATCGGCGGTCTTTCGACGAAGTAGCGCGAGCCCGCGAGGTTGAGCGCGTAGTCGCGGCTGGCCGTCGTGCCGTCTCTATCGAGGACGGCGAAGGAGAGATCCTCGACATCCATGTTGATGCCGTAGCCGATGACGAACATCAGCAGGACGCTGCCCAGCAAGGCGAGCGTCGCGCGGATCGGGTCACGTGCCAGTTCGATCGCCTCGCGCCGCGAATAGGCCAGCATGCGCCGGACGTCGAACAGGCCGCGCCGCCTGGGCGCAGCGGCCTGGCGGGCCGGCGCGTCGGCTGCCGCCGTGGGCCCGCCGTCGGCGGAGGCTTCACGCAACCAGCCGATGAAGGCATCCTCGAGCGTGGCGACGCCGAGCCCTGCCACGAGGGCGGCCGGCGTGTCGGTTACCAGGACGCGCCCGGCGTGCATCAGTGAAATGCGGTCGCAGCGCTCGGCTTCGTTCATCAGGTGGGTGGAAATGAAGATGGTGACCTGATCGCGCCGCGCCAGATCGATCATGATCCGCCAGAATTCGTCGCGCGCGATCGGATCGACGCCCGAAGTCGGCTCGTCGAGGATGAGCAGGCTCGGGCGGTGGATCATGGCCACTGCCAGCGACAGGCGCTGCCGCCGGCCAAGCGGCAGGGTCGGGGGCAGTGCGTCGAGCACGTCGAGCAGTTCGAAGCGACGCGCGACCTCTTCGACACGTGCCGCGATCGTGGCCTCAGGCAGGCGGAACAGGCGGGTGTGCAGGTCGAGATTCTCCCGCACCGTGAGCTCGGCGTAGAGCGAGAAGGACTGCGACATGTAGCCGACGCGGCGGCGGGTCTCGAAATCCCGCGCATCGAGCGGCCGGCCGAACAGGCCCGCCTGGCCCTCGGTGGGCGGCAGCAGGCCCGTCAGCATCTTCATGGTGGTGGTCTTGCCGCAGCCGTTGGAGCCCAGAAAGCCGAAGATCTCGCCGCGTTCGATGCGCAGGTCGACATGGTCGACGGCGACGAAATCGCCGAAGCGCATGGTGAGCCCCGCGGCCTCGATCGCGGCTTCGCCGTCGTGCCCGGGGTCGCGCGGCGGGATCTCGACCGGCCGGTGGTCGCGCCCGCGCTGGCCGGGCAAAAGAGCGATGAAGGCCGCCTCGAGCGAAGCCGTTGCCGTCCGGGCGAGTAGATCGTGTGGACTGCCGGCAGCCAGCACGCGTCCGGCATCCATCGCCACCAGCCAGTCGAAGCTGGCGGCTTCCTCCATGTACGACGTCGCCACGATCACGCTCATCCCGGGTCGTGCCGCGCGGATGCGGCCGATCAGTTCCCAGAACTGCCGCCGCGACAGCGGATCGATGCCGGTCGTTGGTTCATCGAGGATCAGGAGATCGGGATCGTGGACGAGCGCGCAGCACAGGCCGAGTTTCTGCTTCATGCCGCCGGAGAGTTTTCCAGCTGGACGGTCCACGAATGGCGCGAGGCCGGTGGCTGCCGTGAGTTCGGCAATGCGCCGTTCGCGTTCGGCGCGGCCGTGACCGAACAGGCGGGCGAAGAAGTCGATATTCTCGGCGATCGTCAGCGTGGCGTACAGGTTCCGGCCCAGCCCCTGCGGCATGTAGGCGATGCGCGTGCACACGCGCCGGCGATGGCGTCGCCGAGCCATGTCGCCGCCCAGCACCTCGAGGCTGCCGGCCTGCAGGCGACGGGCGCCGGCGACCAGCGACAGCAGGCTCGATTTGCCGACGCCGTCGGGGCCGATCAATCCGACGACGACCCCCGCCGGAAGTTCGAGGTCGACCGAGTCAAGGGCGGTGACGGCACCGTAGCGCAGCCCGACACCCCGCAGCCGGGCGGCGATGCCGGCCTGCAGTGCGCTGTCGGTCATGGCGGCAGCTTGACCGCCAGCTTGGCCGGCCAGTCGAGGCTGGAATCGGTCCGGACATAGGCCACACCAGGCAAGCCGGTCTTCACATGGTCGAGGTGCTTGGTCAGCAGCTCTTTGTCTATGTTGGCCTTGACGCGGAACATCAGCTTCAGGCGCTCACTGGCCGTTTCAACCGTCTTGGGCGTGAACTGGGCGACATCGGCCACGAAGGTGACGCGGGCAGGAATAACGTATTGCGGAGCGGCGTCGAGGACGAGGTGGACTTCACTGCCGATGGCGAGCCTGCCGGCCGCCTCGGTCGGCAGGAAGAACGTCATATAGACGTCGCCTAGATCGACCATGTTCAGCACCTTGCCGCCGACGCCGACGACCTCACCGGGCTGGACGACACGATACTGGATGCGGCCATCGCGCGGAGCCTTGAGCGCACTGTCGTCGATGTCGGCCTGGATGCGGTCGATCGTGGCGAGGGCGGCGTCGCGCGCCGACTGCGCGCCGATTACCTGCGACTCGGCGGTGCCGATCGCGGCCTCGGAGGCGGCAACCTGTGCCTCGGCGGCACTCGCAGCGGCCTTGGTGCCCTCGTAGCGCGCCCGGTCGTCATCCAGCACCTGCTGCGGCGTGTTGCCCTTGGGCGCCAGCTCCTCGGAGCGGGCAACGCGTCGGCGCGCCGCGTCGACCTCGGTTCGGCGTTGCTGCAGCAAGGCCAGGGCAGCCCGCTTCTCGGCCTGCCGCTGCACCACCTGTGAGCGCGCGGTCTCGATGCCGATCCGCGCCTGCTCGAGCGCCGCCTGGGTCTCCCTTAGCTGCGACCGGAGGACCCTGGTGTCCATGTTGGCCACGACCTGATCCTGCCGCACGGGGTCGCCTTCGTTGACCAGGATGTCCAGCACGCGGCCGGGCAGTTTGGCGGCGATGTCGATATCCACCGCCTCGATCCTGCCGTTTGCACTGGCGAAGCCAGCGGGCAAGGCCGCCGGACGCAGCCACTGCCACGCCAGATACACAGCACCGACACAGACCAAGGCGATGGCAATTCTCGACAGCCACGACTTCGATGAACTCATGGGACGTTTTTACGGCGTTCCACGAGGCGGCCGTTGACGTGGATCAACGGCCTTGCGTTAGAAGTCGAGTTCCGCCACCACCGGCCAGCGCGGAACCTCGTTGATCGATGTCCTGGACTTGAAGTCGCCGAGCCGGCGGGGCGTCGCCAACTGCTGCAGCTCCCGGATTTCCCAGAAATAGAGGAATGGACCATCTTTCGCCTCCGCCGTCGGCGGGCGCCTCGCATCGTCGGGGAATTTGCCGCTGCGTGGGCCGCTCTCGACGGCGCGAACGACGGAGCCCAACGTTCCGGTCCAGGAGAATTGTCCCGGCCGGAACATAGGGTGAGGCGGGATGGAGGCATAGATGAACACCGTCATGCCAAGCGGCAGGTTAGGGACGCTCGCTGCCGACTCGAGGTGCACACAAGGCACCGGCACCAGGACAACCGGCTGGATCATTCGGGGTCCTTCCTGAAGCGGCGGTGATCGCGCCGTGCACCGGGCTTCTAGCGTACCGCCACGCCGATCAGCGAGTCGTGCAGCCACATCATCGCGAGGTAGGCCACGCTGCCGATCACGACGACGATGGCGTCGTTCAGCTTGAAGCCGTCGACCGGGGGCGCGCCCATGTCGCCGCGGCGCTTGAGCGCGATGCGGTCGTAGACCGCCCAGGCGAGCAGGCCGCCGAACAGCAGCATCGAGCCGAGATCGCCGTTCACCAGCAGATGGGAGAGCGCCCAGGCCTTGACCGCCACCAGCATCGGATGGCGCAGCATCGATTTGATCTTGCCCGCCGGCGCGTAGGCCGCGACCAGCGCCACGAAGGCGAACCACAGCAGGACGAGCGCGACGGGATGGACGATCGCCTGCGGCGGATCCCAGACCTGGATGTAGCCGCCGCTGCGGTAGCGGCCGAAGCCCCAGACGATGAGCACGAGGCCCACGGCCGAGACCAGGGAGTAGAGGCCCTTGTAGCCGCCTTCCCCCAGCCGGCCGATCATCGCCGCGCGCGTCTCGCGCATCGTGGTGAGGGTGTGGATGCCGAGGAAGAGGACGAGACCGAGGATCAAAAGAGCCATGGCCGATCATACCACAGCTTGTTGCCGTTATCGGAACGCACGAATCCCGCCTCGTCCGGAGACGAGGCGGGTGCCGTGGCCACTGATGATGGTCGCTGCGGAGAACGGCGACCATCGGCGCCGGGGGGAAGTCGGCGCGGGGAGTGCGGGCCCGGCTAGCGCGACATCTGCGTGACGTTGCCTCGGCCGTCGACGCTGACGGCGACCTCGACGTTGTTCTTCATCGCGCGGGCCTGCCAGGAACCGTCTTCCTGGCGCTTCAGCGCCTTGACGCTGCTGTAGCCGCTGGCCTCGATCTGGGCCTTGGCGGCATTCGCCGATGTCGAGGAGGTGGCACCGGCCGGTGGTGTCTTCGGCATCGTCGGTGCCGCTGGCGGTGTCGCGGGCGTCGTCGTCGGCGGCGTTGTCGGTGTCGTTTGGGCGATGGCGATGCCGGTGGCGGCGAGCATGGCGACGGCAGTGAGGACGATATGCTTCATGAGGGGACACTCCTTTTGCGTTGGAAGCCCCCACTCAATGCCGAACCCCCGT
>JAUXST010000140.1 GCA_030679805.1 Reyranella sp.
CCCGGCCCCACGCCCAGAACAGCGCGGCCAGCGTCAGGTCGATGGCGGCCAGGGTGGCGGCCAGGAAGCCCACTTCGCTGCCCAGCAACCCGAAGCCGCTGTCGATGTAGCTGGTAAAGACTTCGAGGAACCGGTCGATAACGCCTGTGCCGCCCATCGGCCTTCACTCCGTTCCTCTTGCCCACGCGGCGGCGGGCTTATTCATGGAACATGCGGACGGTGGACGGCTGATAGCCCGTGTTGGGCGCGAGGAAGCGGCGGAGCTGCTCCCTCGCCTGGTCCTGGGCGGCCACCCGCGCGGCCGCCTCGAGGCTCTGGGCCCTGCCCTGAGCAGCGACCGTCGCTGTGAGATCGGCAAGCTGCTGCGCTTGTAGGGCGACCAGCTGGTTACCGGCCTGCGCCGCCTCCAGTGCCCCTGCAGCGCCCTGGCTGGCATCGACGAGCGCGGACAGTTCTGAACGGTTGGTGTCGAGGTTACCGACAACGGTCGCCTGGATGCGCAGCGCATCCTGCAGGCCCGCCACCGAGTTCTGCCAGCGTGCCTGCGCATTGGCGATCAGTGCGTAATCCGACTGGTTCGCCGACGCCGGCGCATAGGTCGTGGAGAATGCCTGATCGATTTGCTGGACGTCATAGGCAATGTTCTGGGCTTGGCCGAGCAATTGCCGGGTCCGTCCGATGGACTGCTGCAGTTGCTGCAGGGAGGAGTATGGCAGGCTCGTGAGATGACGCGCCTGGTTGATCAGCATCTGGGCTTCGTTCTGAAGTGACAGGATCTGGTTATTGACCTGCTGCAAGGTGCGCGCGGCCGTCAACAGGTTCTGCGAATAGTTGCTGGGATCGAAGACGGTCATCTGAGCGGCGGCCGGCAGCGCGCCGGCCCCGATGACGACGGCGGTCGCGACCGTGACGCCAAAACGATGGATAGAAATCATGACGATTCTCCTGTGCTGAGGTCGGGGATGAGGTCGGCGGCCCAGGCCGCGCCGCGGGCTGGAAGCCAGCCGGCGAGGAAGCCCTCGCGGCCGTGCTCGACGAGGACGCGTTCGATCACCGCCTGGTCGGCCTTCGACGAGGCCGCGGTCAGCGCAAGCGCCACCT
>JAUXST010000147.1 GCA_030679805.1 Reyranella sp.
GAGAGTGTCCAGGTCAGCGCCTCGACCTCGAGCTTGGGGATGGCGCGGCCGAACACCGTTTCATACGTCGCCTCGAATCGGCGGCGCAGTTCGGGTGCGGCATCCGCGGCGAAGGCGCTGTTGGGCAGGGGAACCGCGATCTCGTGGCCCTGGCCGCGGTAGCGCATGAAGGCGTGGCGCGTCTCGACCAGCTCCTCGCCCGGCGCCGCCGGCCGCACGACGGCCTCGGCCTCGGCGCGCATGGCGGCGAACAACTCATTCAGCATCTTGGCGTCGAACATGTCGAGCCTGACGTGGCGCGTGCGGACGACCTCGTAGGCAATCGGCGCGCGGAGGAAGCCGAAGGCGGAGCCCACGCCGGCGCCGACCGGCACCACGACCTGCTTCATGCCGAGCTTGCGGGCGAGGCGGGCGGCATGGAGCGGCGCCGCGCCGCCGAAGGCGATCAGCGTGCGGTCGGCGGTGTCCTTGCCGTTCTCTACGGCATGCACGCGGGCCGCACTCGCCATGGTCTCGTCGACGATTTCCGCGACGCCGGCCGCGGCACCCTGCGAATCGGTTTTGAGCGCCCCGGCCAATGCCTGCAGCGAAGCCTTCGCCTTGTCGGGATAAAGCGGGATGGCGCCGCCGGCGAAGCGCGCCGGATCGAGGCGCCCCAGCGCGGTGTCGGCGTCGGTCACCGTGGGCTCCGTGCCGCCATTGCCGTAGCAGGCGGGGCCGGGAACGCTGCCGGCGGAATCGGGGCCGACCTGGATACGGCCCAGCGCATCGAGCCGGGCGATCGAGCCGCCACCGGCGCCGATCTCGACCAGCTCGATCACCGGGATGCGGACCGGAAGGCCGCTGCCCTGCACGAAGCGATAGGCGCGCGCGACCTCGAACTGGCGCGAACGCTGCAGTTCCAGATCGTCGAGCAGGGTGAGCTTGGCCGTGGTGCCGCCCATGTCGAAGGCGACCGCCCTGGCGATTCCATTCTCCGCCGCGACCGTGAGCGCCAGGATGGCGCCGCCGGCTGGGCCCGATTCGACCAGGCGCACCGGATAGCGCCGTGCCGTGTCGACGGTGGTGATGCCGCCCGACGACATCATCAGCAGCAGGGGGCCGGTGATGCCCTCCTTCTCGAGGTCGCGTTCGAGCTGGCCGAGATATCCCGCCATGCGTGGCAGCACATAGGCGTTGGCGATGGTGGTCGAGGTGCGCTCGTATTCGCGGATCTCGGGGCAGACCTCGCAGGAGAGCGAGATCGCCACACCGGGGAGTTCCTCGGCGAGGATCTGGCCGGCGCGGCGCTCGTGCGCCTCATGGGTGAAACTGTGCAGGAAGCAGACGGCCACCGCCTCGATCTTGCGCTGACGCAGCTCGATCGCGACGGCGCGCACGGCC
>JAUXST010000150.1 GCA_030679805.1 Reyranella sp.
GCCGGCCAGGGCGGCGGCGCCGGTGCGGAGAAAGTCTCGCCGGGGAGGGTTTGGTTTGGTCATCCCCGATTCTCATGGAATTGCCGCATTCCGGCAACGATGTCGTGACTGCTGCCATCTGGCCCGCCGGGCACGAGCATGGGATAATTCGTCATGGCCAACGATTCTGGACTCTTCGTTTCGGGCGACCCGACTTCGGGCGACACGGCATTTCCGTTCGACAACAGCTACGCCCGTCTGCCCGAGCGTTTCTATGCCCGCCTGCCGCCGACACCGGTCGCCGCGCCGCGGCTGCTCAAGCTCAACTATGCGCTGGCGCGCCAGCTCGGCCTCGACCCCGACGTGTTGAGCTCGCCCGAGGGCGTCGCGATCCTGGCCGGCAACCGCCTGGCGCCGGGATCGCAGCCGATCGCGCTCGCCTATGCCGGCCACCAGTTCGGCGGCTTCTCGCCGCAGCTGGGCGACGGTCGAGCCATCCTGCTGGGCGAGGTGATCGACCGCGATGGCGTACGCCGCGACATCCAACTCAAAGGCTCGGGCCCGACGCCGTTCTCGCGCCGCGGTGATGGCCGTGCGGCGCTGGGTCCGGTGCTGCGCGAATACCTGGTCAGCGAGGCGATGTTCGTGCTGGGCATTCCGACCACCCGGTCGCTGGCTGCCGTCAGCACCGGCGAGCCGGTGTGGCGCGAGGCCGAGCTGCCGGGCGCGGTGCTGACCCGCGTGGCGTCGAGCCACATCCGCGTCGGCACCTTCCAGTTCTTCGCCGCGCGCGAAGATCTCGAGGCGCTGCGCCTGCTGGCCGACCATGCGATCGACCGCCACTACTCTGATGCTCGCAAGGCCGCCCAGCCCTATCGCGCCTTCTACGAGCAGGTGATCGCGCGCCAGGCCAGGCTGGTGGCGCAGTGGATGCTGGTGGGTTTCATCCACGGCGTCATGAACACCGACAACAGCTCGATCTCGGGCGAGACCATCGACTACGGTCCCTGCGCCTTCATGGATGCCTACGATCCGGCAACGGTGTTCAGCTCCATCGACACCCAGGGCCGCTACGCCTACATCAACCAGCCGCGCATCGCGCCG
>JAUXST010000159.1 GCA_030679805.1 Reyranella sp.
CTCCTCTTCCCCCTTGGGGGAGAGGTTGGGTTGGGGGCGCTGTCAATCTGCGATTGAAATAGTTACAATACTCGTGATGCTGGAGAGGCGCGTCGTCAGCTTGCGGGCGAGGGCATAGCTATCGTTTCCACTTTGAATGAAGCTGTCGCGGCTTTTGGCAAAGCCACCAAAGCCAAGCTTTCCAATGTCGCCATCAGTGGTGCGCCCGAGGATCAATTGCGCGGCCCGCTGGAGATTCTGGTCGCCGATTTGGCCTTGGTCGCCGGTCTTCCGGCTGGCGTGGTTGGCGTTGTGGGCGAGACAAGCCTGGCGGAAGACCGGACGCGGCCGGACTACGCCGTGACCGTCCGCAACGCCCTTGTCGGCTTCATCGAGGTCAAGGCGCCTGGCAAGGGTGCCAATCCCAAGGCGTTCCGCTACAAGCACGACAAGGGGCAATGGGAGCGGCTGAAGTCGCTACCCAATTTGATCTATACCGACGGCAACAGCTTCGGCCTATGGCGCGACGGCGTGCGCGTTGGCGACATCGTCCGTCTCGAAGGAGACGTCGAAAGTTCCGGCGAGAAGCTTTCCGCCCCTCCGGCATTGCTGACGCTCATCGGCGATTTCCTCGAATGGACTCCGGTGCCACCCAAGAGCCCAAAGCGCCTGGCCGAGATCAGCGCGCGACTTTGCCGCCTGCTGCGCGAGGAAGTCGGCGAGCAATTGCGCAAGGGCAATGCGGGCCTCACCAATCTGGCGCAGGATTGGCGCAGGCTGCTGTTCCCCGAAGCCAACGACGAGAGCTTTGCCGATGGCTATGCGCAGGCGGTGACTTTCGGTTTGCTGATTGCGCGGGCACGCGACATCCCGCTGGGCAAAGGCATCGATCAGGCGGCCAATGCGCTTCGCAAGTCCAACTCGCTGATCGGGACTGCCCTGCGTCTCCTGACCGACGATGTCGAGAACCTCAAGGCGCTCGACACGTCGCTGGGCACGATGGCCCGGGTGTTCGACGTCGTGAACTGGGCGACGCTCAGCAAGGGCGACGAGGACGCCTGGCTGTATTTCTACGAGCATTTCCTCGAGGTCTACGACAACACGCTGCGCAAGCGCACCGGCTCCTACTACACGCCGCCGGAAGTCGTGAAGGCGATGGTGCGGCTGGTCGACGAGGCGCTGCGGGGCCCCTTGTTCAAGAGGCTGGACGGTCTGGCGGCAGGCGATGTGACCATTGCCGATCCCGCCGTGGGGACGGGTACTTTCCTGCTGGGCGTGCTCCGCAAGATCGCGCAGACGGTAGGCGACGATCTGGGGCCCGGCAGCGTGCCCGGCGCGTTGACGAATGCGGCGGAGCGTCTGATCGGCTTCGAGTTGCAGTTCGGGCCCTTCGCCGTGGCCCAGCTCAGGCTGTTGGCCGAATACGCGGACTTGATGAAGGAGGCGGGCGCAAAGGGTACGCCGCCGACGGCCAAGCTCTTCATCACTGATACGCTGGGCAACCCCTTCGTCGAGGACGAATACATTCCCGCAATCATGCAGCCGGTGGCGCAATCGCGACGGGCCGCGAACCAGATCAAGAAGACCGACAAGATCACGGTGGTGATCGGCAATCCACCCTACAAGGAGAAGGCGGAGGGACGCGGCGGCTGGATCGAGCAAGGCTCGGCCGGGCGCGAGGCGCCGATGGAGCGCTGGCGCCCTCCGGCCGATTGGCGGGTAGGCGCCCACGCCAAGCATCTCAAGAACCTCTACGTCTATTTCTGGCGCTGGGCGACCCTCAAGGTCTTTGGCGCGGGTTGGGTAGATGCCACGGGCCTGCCCGACAGCGACGAGGAAGGCATCGTCTGCTTCATCACGGTTGCCGGGTTTCTCAACGGCCCGGGCTTCCAGAAGATGCGGGCGGACCTGAGGGCGAGCTGCTCGGACATCTGGATCATCGATTGCTCGCCCGAGGGCCATCAACCGGAAGTCGCAACGCGCGTCTTCCAGGGAGTCCAGCAGCCCGTCTGCATCGTGCTGGCGGCCCGGCGGAAGGGCAAGAAGGCCGATGCGCCGGCGCACGTGCATTTCCGTGCGCTACCCGAGGGACGGCGCGAAGAGAAGTTCGAGGCGCTAGCGAAGATTGCGCTAAGTGGACAAGGCTGGCTTGACGGCTCCAGTGACTGGCGCGGATCGTTCTTCCCCGAGGCGACCGGCCAGTGGGCTGGCTTTCCGACGCTCAAGAGGCTGTTTGACTACAACGGTTCAGGCGCGATGCCGGGGCGGACTTGGGTGATTGCACCAGACCGGGAGTCTCTGGCGCAACGCTGGACGCGGTTGATCGGAGAGACCAATGCCATTGAGAAGGAGCGGCTGTTTCATCCACACGAAGGAGGCGACAAGACTAGCTTGAAGCGCGCCTCGAAAGGGCTGCCCGGGCATGAGTTCCGTGCGGTACCTGCGGCTAATGACACCGCAGCGGTCATATCGCCGACGCGATACGCGTTTCGGTCCTTCGACCGTCAATGGATCATTCCGGACAATCGACTGATCAACCGACCAAACCCTAAGTTATGGGAAATATTCTCGGGAAGTCAGATATATCTGACGGCGCTTGAGCGAGCGGCGCCAACTAACGGGCCTGCGATCAGTTTTTCGGGCGTCGTTCCTGACCATGACCACTACAAGGGTTCCTTTAACGGTCGCGCATTTCCTCTCTGGGCCGATGGCGGCGCTACCCAATCCAATATCGACGCCACCGTTCTTACCCATCTCGCGGAAACCTACGGCGACGATGTTGCGCCGTCTGATCTCGTAGCCTATCTCGCGGCGATAATGGCGCACCCGGCATTCACCAACCGATTCGCCAACGACCTCAAGCAGCCGGGGCTGCGCGTGCCCGTAACCGCGGACGCCGGTCTTTTCACGCAAGCCGTAGCACTGGGGCGCGAGGTTATCTGGCTGCACACTTACGGCGAACGCTTCGACGACACGGCTGCAGGTCGCCCCAGGCAGGCGCCACGCCTCGATAAGACTCATGCGCCCACGATCCCTGTCGGCGGTGCCATTCCGGGTGCTCCCGAGCCTCTGCCTACCAGCATCGACTATGATCCGGCCAAGCGCCGCCTAACCGTGGGCAAGGGCCACATCGACAACGTGATGCCCGAGATCTGGGCCTACGAGGTTTCGGGCAAGCCGATTGTCCGACAATGGTTCAGCTACCGACGACGTGATCGGACGAGGCCAGCCATGGGTGATCGCCGGCCGCCGTCTCCGCTCGACGGTGTCCAGCCCGATCATTGGCTCGGCGAGTACACGACGGACCTGATGAACCTTCTTCACGTGCTGGGTCGGCT
The DNA here is from genome assembly GCA_030679805.1 of Reyranella sp. Taxonomy (GTDB): domain Bacteria; phylum Pseudomonadota; class Alphaproteobacteria; order Reyranellales; family Reyranellaceae; genus Reyranella. The sequence goes on from JAUXST010000159.1 coordinate 3,318, forward strand.
GGTGCTGCTGGAGCCGCGTCAGGCCGGATTGCTGGAGCAAGTTCTGGATAAGCCGCTTCTGAATGTTGCCGAACTTGGCCTCGCGGCCAACAATGAGGGCCAAGCGAAGAAGGACGACAATGGCCCAGCTTAGAATGTTTGCCGACCAGGAACCGCCGCCGGTTTCCGCGACGGCCGATGTGGACCGCGTCCGCCGCAAGCTGGCTGCCTTCCTGGCCGAGGCCCGCGGCGCCGGGGCGCACGGCCTGCCGGCCGACCGCCGCCGGCTGATCGAAACCGTGGTGCCGCAGATGACACGCTGGCTGCCCGAGGAAGAAGCCGAGCGCACGCGGCAGGCTTTCGGGCAGGTGCTGTTGGCCTGAAGGCGCCGGCCGGCAGCCGCCCGCAGACGCCTGCGTTTCGCGAATGCCGGTCGCGACGTCGAATCGGTCGTCGCCCGCCGCCGTGTCCGCCCGCCCCGATCCGCGGGCGGTGCATGGCAGATCTGCGTGAATAAAGTTGCAGGATAAACAGGATTCAGGCTATGTTTCCACTAAGCTGTCGCGTGGACTGCGCCGGCCTTTTCCCTATCGGCACGACCTCCTGCGGCACGCCCGCGGGTCGCCCTTGTGGCTTGGTGTAGCCGCCGCGGCTCCTCAGTCGCGGACAGTCCCAACAACGACCCCGTCTCAACCGCACGCCGATAACGACGTCGGAACAGACACTTAACGACACCCTGAAAACGGAGTGCAACGGGGCTTCGACGCGCGCAGAAAGCGCGAGGGGCGTAAAAGCCCGACAGACAAGGCTTTTCTCCGGTTCGCGGACACCGTTCCGGACAACACGCGTTACATTTGGGCGTCCGGAATTGTCGGGCGAAAAGCCCGTCGTTGCTGGCTTTCCGGCGTGCGGAGAGCTGCAATTCACCCGAAGACTTTTGGGGGGACTTTGCCGGGTCCTGGCGTGTCCCTACCGATGCAGGTCGACGACCAAAAGATCGCCGCGCTCGTTGCCGACAGCCAACCCGAAACCGTCGGGCGACCAGGCGAGGCAGGTGATAGCCGAGCCGTCGGCCATCTTCAGCACCACCGAGCGCTTGGCCTTGATGTCGCCGAGCTGCAGTTCGCCGGAATCGTAGCCGCCGGCCACGAACTCGGCGGTGGGGTGGGCGGCCACGACGCTCAACAGGCCCGCGCCTTCCTCGCCGAACTGCAGCGGCGGCTTGCCCTCCGGTCCCTTGCCGGAGAAGGGCCAGGCGGTGAACACGGGCTGCGAGGAGGTGTAGAGGAAGCGCGCGTCGGCGGTCCACGACAGCGACTTCACCTTGGCGGGGTAGCCCTGCATGCGCATGTCGGTGGCCTGCGCCATCCGCCAGACGTGGATGTCGTTCTCCTGGGTGCCGGTAGCGATGAACTTGCCGTCGGTGCTCCAGCGCAGCGCCACGTGGCTGCCTCGCCAGGCGAAGCGGCGCGGCGGCGGCGCCGCCTGGCCCTGGGTGATGTGGCCGAGGCTCCACACCGTGACGCCGCCGTAGTGGGCGCAGGCGATGCGGCTGCCGTCCTTGCTGAAGTCGAGGTCGGCCACCGTGCTCTGGTGCGGGCCGAACTCGCGGACCTCGCCGGCCTTGGTGACGACGATCGCGGTCTTGCCGACCGAGGCGGCGATGGCGCCGGTGGTGCGGTGCGCGGCGAGGTGTTCGATCCACTTGCCCTTCTGGTTGAAGAGTTCGGTGGCGGTGCCGTCGGCGCCAATGCGCAGGAGGCGGCCGTCGTCGCCGCCGCTCACGAAGCCGTCGCCGACCGGGTCGGCCACCAGGGCAAGCACCACGCCGCCATGAACGGGCGGCGGCGCGTCGGGAGCGGCTGCCGTGATGTCGGCGGGCAGGCGGCGCACCGAGCCATCGCCCAAGGCGAAAGCCACCGTCGTGCCATCGCGGTTAAAAGCGCAGGCGGCGACCGGGGCGTCGGCCGCGATGGAGCGGGCCGGCGGCAGGGTCTGGCGCCAGGCCGGGTTGGCGAGATCGATCTTCACGCTATTGCTTCAGGCAGTCTTCGAAGCCGCGCTTCAGGTTGTCGCCATCGAGGTTGCGGCCGATGAAGACCAGCTTGCTCGAGCGCTTCTCGCCCTCTTTCCACGGCGAGCCCCAGTCGCTGTCCATCATCATGTGGACGCCCTGGTAGACGTAGCGCCGGGGCGCGCCGTCGATGGCGAGGATGCCCTTGCTGCGGAAGATGTCGCCGCCGCGCAGCTGAAGGAGCGCGCCCATCCATTTCTGGAATCGCTCGGGATCGACCGGCCGGTCCGAGGTGATGGACTGGCTCTTCACCTCTTCCTCGTGGTCGTGATCGTGGCCGTGGGTGAGGAAGTCGGGCTCGAATTCGAGGATGCGCTTCAAGTCAAACGCGCCCTTGTCGAGGATGACGGCGAGGTCGATCTGGCTCTTCTCAGTCTTGTGGATGCGGGCGTAGGGGTTGATCGCCGCGATCTTGCCTTCGACCTTCGCCAGTTCGTCCGGGCTCACCAGATCGGTCTTGTTGAGCAGGATCACGTCGGCGAAGGCCACCTGCTCCTCGGCCTCGGAGCCCTGTTCGAGCTGGCCGAGGAAGTGCTTGGCGTCGACCACCGTCACGATGGCGTCGAGCTTGGTGCGGGCCTTCACATCGTCGTCGGTGAAGAAGGTCTGGGCCACCGGGCCGGGGTCGGCCAGGCCCGTGGTCTCGACCAAAATGCCGTCGAACTTGTCCTTGCGCTTCATCAGGCCTTCGATGATGCGGATCAGGTCGCCGCGCACGGTGCAGCAGATGCAGCCGTTGTTCATCTCGAAGACTTCCTCGTCGGCGTTGACCACGAGGTCGTTGTCGACGCCGAGCTCGCCGAATTCGTTCACGATGACGGCGTATTTCTTGCCGTGCTGCTCGCTCAGGATGCGGTTCAGCAGCGTGGTCTTGCCGGCGCCGAGATAGCCGGTCAGCACGGTGACGGGCACTTGTGCCGATAATGGAGTGGGGGCCATGGGTGGATCCTCGAAATTGGCCCCTGAGATAGGGCTGCCAACCCCGGGAGTCTAGGGGCGCCCGGCTACGGTCTTTCGCCGCGAATCAGCTTGGGCAAGTCGCCGACCAGACCCATGGCGTGGCGGACGAAGAAGCGGCGCAGCGCCGGCACGCGATTGACGGCGGCAAGGCCAAGGTCGCGCGCCAGCCGCAGCGGCTTGCTGTCGTTGGAGAACAGCCAGACCAGGAGGTCGGTGCCGGCGACCATGGCGAAATTGTCGGTCCGCCGCCATTGCGCGTAGCGCTCGAGCGTGTCGGCGGCGCCAATGTCGAGGCCTAGACGCTTGCTGTCCGCCAGCACCTCGACGAGGGCCGCGATGTCGCGCACGCCGAGATTATAGCCTTGGCCGGCGATGGGATGAATTCCGTGGGCGGCGTCGCCGACCAGGACCAGACGCGTGTCGATGTAGCGTTCGGCATGGACGAGGCTGAGCGGATACGACCAGCGCGGTCCGACCGGTTCGGCGTGGCCGAGATGGTCGCCGAAGCGCCGCGCGAACTCGGCCTGGAAGCGCGCCGGATCGAGCTCGACCAGGCGGCGCGCGAGCCCGGTGCGTTCGGTCCAGACGATCGACGAGCGATGCTCGCCCGCCATCCCTTCGTGAGCTGGGCCATCGGTCATCGGCAGGATGGCGAAGGGGCCGCCGGGCAGGAATTTTTCCTGCGCCACGCCGCGGTGCGGCCGGTCGTGGCGGGCCACCAGCACGATCGCGGTCTGGCCATACGACCAGCTCTGCGCGCCGATGCCGGCGTCTTCCCGCATCGAGCCGAAGCGTCCCTCGGCCGACGCCACGAGCCGCGCCGGAAGACAGCGCCCGCTCTCGAGCGTGAGTTCGGCACAATCCAGATCGCGCGTCGTTTTGATTACCTCGTCGGGCGCCACCAGCTCGACCTCGGGGCAATCTGCCAATCGGCGCAGCAGTGCGGCGCGCAGAAACCGGTTCTCCACGATCCAGCCCATCGGGGCGGCATCGCGAGCATCGGGCGTCGCCTCGCGGTGATCGAAATGGAGAAAGAGAGGGCTCGGCCGGCCGTCGTGGCCGGC
>JAUXST010000161.1 GCA_030679805.1 Reyranella sp.
AACCCATCCAGCCGCCGACGAAATTGATCGCGGCGCGCGGCACCGCGGGCTGGCGGCCGCTCCAGGCAATAGCGAGAATACCGCCGCGCGACTGGCCACCCACGGCGACGCGGCTGCGGTCGACGAAGGGCTGCGCCAGGATCGACGGCGTAACGGCGTCGATGTCGCGCAGCGCCCGATCCGCTCCCGGCAGCGACAGCGTTTCCTCGCAGCTGTAGCCGCGGGCGCGCTCGAGGGAGAAGCCCTCGTCGTAAAGCCCCTCCGAGCCGCCGCGCCCCCGCCGCGACGGCAGCACCACGGCCCAGCCGCGCGCTGTGAACCATTCGGCAAGAGTCCTGGGATCGTAGGGCCGCGCGAAGAGCGACGGGTCGCTGCCGCGACCAGTCGAGCCATGATGGAAGATCAGCGTGGGGAAGGGCCCGGATCCGGCCGGCCTGTAGGTGATCGTGGCAAGCTTCACCGGCTCGCCGTCGACCGTGACCTGCACCATTGCCCGGTCCTGCGTGGCGGCCGGTAGGACGGCGAAGCAGGCGGCGAGGGCGAGAAGGCCTAGTCCCCCGCGGCGGCGCGGTGCTCCGGCGTGAGACCGGGCGGCGTGCGCACGATCCGGTGCGTCACCATGCGGTGGTGCAGCCCCCGTACCGTATCGCTTCCTCGGGTCAGGCAAAGCCATGGGAAGAAACCATGCACGAAGCAGGCGAGCGCGCCAACCAGCATGCGACCGCCGAAGCTGAAGGCCATGCCCATGTGCTGGAGGTAGGTCTCGTTGACCGAGGCGGGGTGATCGGTGAAACGGCGAATCATTGTTGAATTCTATCGACTGTTCCAGGAAACGGCTTGCTACCTTTGCGCAATCCGGCCCAAAATTGAGGAATTCATTCTAAAGGACCGCCGATGGCCGCGAAATTTTCCCTGGATTCCTTTGACAAGAAGATTCTGGATTGCCTGCAGGACAACTCGGACATGCCTCTCGCCGAAATCGCCCGCCGGGTCGGGCTGTCGACGACGCCGTGTTGGCGGCGCATCAACCGGTTGCAGGAGCAGGGCATCATCCGTGCCCGGGTGGCTCTCCTGAACCGCAAGGCGGTGAACGCCGGAGTGACGGTGTTCGTGGCAGTGCGCACCGCCCAGCATACGGCCCAGTGGCTCGGCCGCTTCGCCAAGGCCGTGGCGTCGTTTCCCGAAGTGATCGACTGCTACCGCATGAGCGGCGAGATCGACTACCTGATCCGCCTCGCGCTGCCGGACATCGAGGCCTACGACGCCTTCTACAAGCGCCTGATCGCCAAGGTCGACCTCAGTGACGTCACCTCCATGTTCGCCATGGAGGAAATCAAGTCCACCACGCGGCTCCCGCTCTCCTACCTCCCCTAGCCTCCGGCGAACCCGGGCTCTAGGATCGCCCCGGTTCGATCCGAGAAATGCAGGGGAAACGATGACCACGGGCCCGAATACTGGTAAAAATCGCAAGAAGGTACTGATCGTCGGCCGCATGCCGCAGGCCGGCCTCGACGTCCTGAAGAAGCGCGACGACGTCGACTTCGAGATCCTGACCGACGACACGGTCCCGTCGCTCCATCCCAAGCTCAAGGATGCCCACGCCGTCACCCTCGGCGGCACGCCGTTTCGCCAAGCCGAACTCTCCGCCGCCCCGGAGATGATGGTGGTGGCGCGTCTCGGCGTCGGCTTCGACGCCGTCGAGGTGCCGGCGCTCAACAAGCGCAGGATCCCGCTCATGACCACGGGCATCGCCAACTCCGTGTCGGTCGCCGAGCATGCGATGTACATGCTGCTGGCCTCGGCCCGCCTGGTGAAGAAGTACGACCGCTTCGTGCGCGAAGGCGGCTGGGGCCAGCGCCTGGCCGACCTGCCGGCCGATCTTTCCGGCAAGTCGATCCTGGTGGTCGGCATGGGCCGCATCGGCTCGCGCACGGTGAAGCGTTGCGTCGCCTTCGAGATGGACGTCTTTGTGCTCGATCCCAATATTTCCGAGGCCGAGATCAGGAAGGCCGGCGCCACCAAGGTCGCCGACCTCAAGGCAATCCTCCCCAAGGTCGATTTCATCTCGGTGCATTGTCCCAAGGCCCCCGAGACGATCGACATGTTCAACGCCGAGACCTTGGCGCTGATGAAGCCCGATGCCTTCCTGGTGAACACCGCGCGCGGCGGCATCGTCAACGAGGAAGCGCTCTACAACGCCCTCAGCACCGGCAAGCTGCGTGGCGCGGGACTCGACGTGCTCGACAAGGAGCCGCCGGACCCGGCCAACAAGCTGTTCGGCCTGGAGAACGTGATCTTCAGTCCGCACATGGCCGGCGTCACCAAGGAGGCGAGCGACCGCATGGCGGTGACCGCCATCGAAAACATCCTGAGTGTCTTCGACGGTCATCCCAATGCCGCCCACTGCGTGAACAAGGAAGTACTGGATTGACGCACCATGTCGTCCTGAGCGCAGCGAAGGATCTGGCGCCAGTTCCACAAGATAGCGTTGGAGCCGGCGCCAGATCCTTCGCTGCGCTCGGGATGACAAAGCTTCTCCCTAATCCTTCACGCCCTAACCCTTCACGAAGGTCAGCAGGTCGGCGTTGAGCTGATCCTTGTGGGTGATCGCGAGCCCGTGCGGGCCGCCGGGGTAGACTTTCAGCGTGGCGCCCTTGATCAACTGCGCCGAGCGCTGCGCGGCGGCGCCGATCGGCACGATCTGGTCGTCGTCGCCATGGATCAGCAATGTCGGCACGTCGAATTTCTTCAGGTCCTCGGTAAAATCGGTCTCCGAGAAAGCCTTGATGCAGTCGTACTGGCTTTTTAGCCCGCCCATCATGCCCTGCAGCCAGAAACTGTCGCGCGTGCCCTGGCTCACCTTGGCGCCGGGACGGTTGGCGCCGAAGAACGGCGTGGTCAGGTCCTTGTAGAATTGCGAGCGGTCGGCGGCGACGCCCTTGCGGATGCCATCGAAGGCCTCGATCGGCAGGCCGCCCGGATTGGCCGCGGTCTTCAGCATGATCGGCGGCACGGCACCCACCAGCACGGCCTTGGCGAGCCGCTTGGTGCCATGGCGGCCGATGTAGCGCGCGACCTCGCCGCCACCGGTGGAATGGCCGATCATCGTGGCGCCCTTGATGTCGAGCTTGTCTAAAAGCTCGGCCAAGTCGTCGGCATACTGGTCCATGTGGTTGCCGCCCCAGGTCTGGCCCGAGCGGCCGTGCCCGCGGCGGTCATGCGCGATGGCACGGAAGCCGTGCTCGGCCAGGAACATTGCCTGGTCGTCCCAGGCATCGGCCGAGAGCGGCCAGCCGTGGGAGAAAATGACCGGCGTGCCGGTTCCCAGGTCCTTGTAGAATATCTCGGTGCCATCCTTGCTCTTGATGGTGCTCATGAAGCTTCTCCTTGCGAAGGGGCAAAGCAAGAATGCGGCCACGAGGACGGCGTCACGCGCCCGTCAGGTCCTCGATCTCGTCGTCGGTCGGAAAGCGGCCGGTCTTGCTGCGGGTGAATTTGAGCGTGCCATCGACGGTGACGTCGAACTGGCCGGATCTGCCGACGCGCAGCTCGATGTCGGCTGCACCCAGTCTTTCGAGACGTTCCCTCACACGGAGGGCTTGCGGCTTGTAACCTCAAGCGCCGCAATATTCGATCAGGACTTTCATCTGCGCTCCTTTAGATATTCGGCAGAGTATATTGTCCAAATCCGGCGTGCATCCTATCCTCGCACGAAGTCGAGGAGGGAGACAGGAATGCACGCTCTGATTGCTTTCATTGTCGCGATCTTGTTTTCCAGTATGGCCGCTGATGCTCAGGAAAAACGCGTTGCGCCCGAGGACTCGCGGATATTGCTGCTCGCGCCATATTTGGAGAACGCTGCGCCAGTATACCAATACTTTGGCTGGAACGCGCCGGCGAGCGTTGAAACTGCCTACGCTGGCGTTGCACGCAACGACGCGACGCCAGCCCGCGCCCAAGTCTTTCTAAATCTGACTGCTCCAATGACCTATTGGCAAAGGGGCAACGCGCTGGATGCAGCCTGGATTCGCGGCTTGGTCCCGTTCTTCAAGGACCGCGACGTGCGTGTGACCACCCCGGCTCCTGCGTCCGGTCCGTTCGTTCGCGTGGCGAGGTTCGAGGTCGATGCGGCGAAGTGCATGGCATTCGAGCTCCGTCACGCCGTCAACAATCCAGGGGGCGTATCCAGTCTCGAGGAACGCCAGTCGGTCTCTGGCATCTACTGTCCGCCGGACAACGTGGCGTTGGACGATGCATTGATTCAGCGCGTCTTCGAAGGCATCTTCGTGCGCCGCGACGGCCGCATAGAGCGGGCGCTTCGCGGCGTCGACAAGCCGATTCCGCCGCAGATCTTGCGCGGTGAGCAACAACAGGGATGAACCAGTGAAATACGGACCGCTCGGCCGTTCGGGCCTGATCGTGAGCAGGATCTGCCTCGGCGGCAATTCGTGGGGGGCCAAAGGCCGCCGCGGCTGGGGCAGGTTCGACGAGGCCGAGGCGCCGGCCTACTTCAAGCGCGCGCTCGACGTCGGCATTACCTTCTTCGACACCGCCGATGCCTACAATGCCGGCCGTTCCGAGAAGATCATGGGCGCCACGCTCATGAAGATGGTGAAGCGCGAGGAGATCGTGCTGTCGACCAAGGTCGGCATCCGCATGAGCCCGGTCGCGAACGATCAGGGCACCGGCCGCAAGCACGTGATGGCCGCCATCGACGAGCAGCTGAAGCGCCTGCAGACCGACTACATCGACGTCTATCAGGTGCATCGGCTCGATCCGCACACGCCGATGGAAGAGACGATGTACACGCTCGACCAGCTCGTGCGCTCCGGCAAGGTCCGCTACATCGGCGGCTCGACCATGCCGGCCTACAAGTTCGCGCAGATGATCGCGATTGCCGACTGGAAGGGCTATGCGCGGCCGATTGCCATGCAGAACCTGTACAACATGGTCCAGCGCGAGGAGGAGCGCGAGATGAACCGGCTCTGCCACGAGCAGGGCGTCGGGCTCATCCCCTATTCGCCGCTGGCGCGCGGCTTCCTCGCCGGCAACCGCAGCCAGGGCGGCGGCGGCGCCACCGAGCGTTCGAAGAACGACGCGCAGGTGAAGGCTGGCACCTATCGCGATTGCGACTGGGAAATCGTGAAGCGCCTGAAGAAGATCGCCAAGGCCAAGAGCGCGACGCCGGCCCAGGTGGCGCTGGCCTGGCTGCTGCACAAGCCCTACATGGGCGCGCCCATCATTGGCGCCACCGACCTCGACCAGCTCACCTCGGCGGCCAAGTCGACCGAGATCGTGCTTACGCCGGAGGAATCGAAGCTGCTCGAGCAGCCCTACGAGTTCCGAGTGTCGCCGGAGAACTGACGGCGGCGCCTATTGCTTGCACTGCCTGCACTTCTGAAATTTGCAGGTTCCGCAGGTTTTTGCTAATATTTCTGTCACGATGGGAGACGCTCGCGGAGAGATCCGGCGGGCGTTTTTCTTGGGCCGTGGATGGTCTCCAATGGTCCACGGAATGGTCCATTGCGGCGATCCGTTCCGGGATTCCCATTCCGGCAAGGGACGGGGTCCGGTGGCACAGTTCATCGGGGGACGATTGCCCCGCCGGATCAAGGGCTTGAGGCTGCTTCGTGGCACAGGCAGCGGGACACCGCGTGGCACAACGAGCCGTGCCGGGGAATGGTCCACTCAGCGCCGCCTGATCGCGTGCGCGAACCAGAGGGCGAGCAGCGGCAGGAAGATCGCGGCGACCCAGAAGACCGGCGGCGCGCCCCAGCGGTCGACGACGGGTGCGGCGACGGGCACGCCTATGGCCTGGCCCAGGAACAGGCAGAGGGCGAACAGCGCCATGCCGGCGCCGCGCGCCTCGGGTGCCATCTGCGTGCCGTGGGTCTGCAGCGTGTTGTGGAACATGTAGAACGACACGCCCGAGAGGACGATGGCGGCGAACTCAACCTCGGCCGAGGGCGCGAGCGCCATGCCGGCGAAGGCGATACCAAGGCCCGCGCCGCCCCATAGGCAGAGGCCGCGCTCGCCCAGCAGGCGCACGAGGTGATGCGCCACCATCACATACATGAAGCCGCCGGCGCCGAAGGCTGCCACCGCGAGGCCGATGGCGGCGAAGCCCAGGCCGAAGCGCTGGTGCAGG